>JANOJO010000536.1:0-2213 GCA_031418795.1 Bacteroidota bacterium
TTTTAGAAACTTTTTAAGAATCATTGATCTGAGACATCGTTTTGCTTAAGATTATAAGAAAAATTGATCTCAGTTTATCTCTTCAGTAAAAACCCGTTGGAAATGATACTCCAAATGCGCAACATAATCTTTAATAATCCATTCCAGGGTTTTCATATCATTACTATCGTATTTCGGGTTAACGGGGTTGTTTAGCTTTTCAAAAGAAATATTTTTAACCACGAAAATTATATGCCTGTTCAATGCCTGCCACAAATTCAATAAGTGTTCAAGTGGCAGATGTTGATAGTTATTGACTGAAACAAGATTATCCTGCTGATAAGAAACTACTATGTATGGTTGGGGTAGAAATTGAATTTCCGTAAACCGTTTCAGGTTATTGATTGCCGAATCAATCAGGTGTCCGAGGATTTCCTGCTTCGACCATTTGTCTGGCTTGGTTTTTTTTAAAAGTTCTTCTTGTGAAAAATTTCTATATCGTTCTGGTGATAATTCAAGATATGATCCCAGGCGATGCAATGCATCTTTTAAATCTGTTTCTTCATTTACAAATCCTTTTTGCTGCCACATACGATTATATTAATTGATAAATAACTGCTGCCCCCTGCCCCACTCCAACACACATAGTAGCCAGGCCGTACTTTATATTCCTTCTTTTCATTTCATATAATAATGTAGTGGAAATTCTGGCGCCACTGCACCCTAATGGATGACCTAAAGCAATAGCTCCGCCATTTACATTGACATTGTTCACGTCCAATCCAAGTTCTTTAATGCAGGCAATACTTTGCGAAGCGAACGCTTCATTCAATTCAACAAGATCAATGTCAGAAATTTTTAACCCGGCTCTTTGCATTGCTTTATGTGTAGCTGGTACCAGGCCCATTCCCATGATGGATGGGTCAATACCGGCAACTGCCATAGAAACTATTTTACCCAAAGGTTGTAAATCAAATTTCTTTACTGCTTCTTCATTTGCCAATAACAAGGCTGCTGCTCCATCATTTATACCAGATGAATTACCGGCGGTAACAGTTCCGTCTTTAATAAAAGCCGGTTTCAATGAAGCTAATTTTTCCAAAGAAGTTTTTCTTGGATGTTCGTCATTATTTATCCAGCTTACAAGTCCTTTATCATTTATTTCAACAGCAGCAATTTCATCATCAAATTTTCCAGCTTCTTTTGCTGCAAAATATTTTTCCTGAGATTGAAATGCAAAAGCATCTTGTTCCTCTCTGCTTATATTCCATTGCTGCGCTACGTTCTCGGCTGTTTCTCCCATTGTATATGGATGATACATGGCGGCAAGTGCAGGATTTATAAATCTCCATCCCATTGTTGTATCAATCATTTCAGTCTTTCTGCTCCAGGCTTCGTTTGTTTTGCCCAAAACAAATGGAGCTCTTGTCATACTTTCCACTCCACCGGCAATAATTATTTCTGCATCACCGCACATTATTTGTCTTGATGCATCCATGATTGCCTGCAAGCCAGATGCACATAATCTGTTTACTGTATTACCTGCAACTGAAACCGGCAGCCCGGCAAGCAAGACAGCCATTCTTGCCACATTACGATTGTCCTCTCCGCTTTGATTGGCTGCACCGGCAATTACTTCTTCAATAGTAGTTACATCTATTGTTTCATTTCTTGAAATCAAAGCTCTGAGGATATATGCCAGCAAATCATCAGGCCTTATTGTGGAAAGCGAACCACCATATTTTCCAATAGGAGTTCTTACTGCATCAATGACAAATACATTTTTCATAAATCCTTTTATTAAATGTGTTGCAAGATAATTATTCCCCTTTAAGGGGGAAGTGGGTTTATTATCTTTGCCGGATGCGGAAAAAAGAAAAGGTAAATATCAGGACACTTTCCCTGAGTGAAATTGAAAGTTATTTTGAAGAGTTGGGAGAAAAAAAATTCAGAGCCAAACAGGTTTATGAATGGCTGTGGCTGAAACCAGTGCAGAGTTTTGAAGGCATGACCAATATTTCAAAAGAGCTTCGCCAAAAATTAAACGATGAATTTACATTGCCGGGTTTAACGGTTGATACGGTACAGCATTCTGAAGACGGAACAATAAAGACACGTTTCAAAACTCATGACGGACATTTTATAGAAGGTGTGCTGATACCAACTGCATCGAGATTTACTGCTTGTGTTTCTTCGCAAATTGGTTGTTCACTGAGTTGTAAGTTTTGCGCCAC
>JANOJO010000537.1:0-7894 GCA_031418795.1 Bacteroidota bacterium
AAACACTTATGGCAAAACTGTAATGGTAGTGGAAACAGGTTTTCCCTGGTCAACAGGAAATGCAGATAACTACGGCAATATTTTTTCTGCGGCAGATACAGCCATTGGTTATTCTATTTCAAAAAATGATCAGTTGCGCTATCTGAAAGATCTTACACAGGCAATTATTGATGGTGGTGGAAAAGGAATTCAGTATTGGGAACCCGCCTGGATTACTTCCCGGTTAAATGACAGTTGGGGTGTTGGTTCCGGTTGGGATAATATTACCTTGTTTGATTTTACTGGAAATGTTTTGCCGGGTGCAGATTATATGAAGTACCGTTATAAATTTTAGCTCTTAAAAAAAAATTGTAATTTGGATGTATGAAAACGATTTCAAAAAAAGAGCCACAGTTTATTACAGATAAAAAAGGCAGAAAAATATCTGTTGTTATTTCACTTTCCCAATACAAACAGATTCTTGAAGACCTTGAAGAACTACACGACATACAACTCTATGATGAAGTAGTGGCAAGAAAAGAAAAAACAATCCCCTTCAATCAATATCTTCAACGCCGCCTGAATAAGCATGCCTGAGTACCAGATACGAATTACAAAAACAGCGCAGAAACAATTAGATAAATTGACAGGTTCTGTTGCCGGATTACTAATAGAAACAATTCAGGATTTAGCAGTAAACCCACGACCACATGGTTGCAAATAATTAAGAGGAAGAGATGGTTATCGTATCCGCAAAGGCGATTTCAGGATTATTTATGACATCTATGATAAAATTTTAATTGTGGAAATAATTGCAGCTGGCAACAGAAAAGATATTTACGATTAATTATTTTTTATGGACAGAACCTACTGGGAAAAAATTGCACCCGGATACAATTCAGAAATCTTTGATGTTTTAAAAAATGACAGCAAACAAATTATTGTAACCGTCATCAATAGATTTTCATCTGAAAAAACTACGGTGACAGATATTGGTTGCGCTATTGGTAAATGGCTGCCCGTCCTCTCACCTGCTTTTAAAAAAGTAATAGCCGTTGATATTTCAGTTGAAAATCTGAACATTGCAAAAAAACTTTACCCTGAATTTAGAAATGTAGTTTATACAAGGGCAGATATGTCGAACCCCCGGGCAAAAATTACAGCTTGTGATTTTGCAATTTGTATAAATGCAATTTTGACTGACTCATTGAAGAAAAGAAATATTTTTTTTACCAACCTGAAAAAAACTGTGAAAAAGAATGGCCGTTTAATACTCGTAGTTCCTTCGCTGGAATCTTCCTTGCTTACTTCCATCATCCGCCAGCGGTGGAACCCGGATAAAGATGCAGATGATGTGATAAATAAAAAGAAGAGCAGTGTGCAATTAATAAATCTTCTACAGGGTAATGCTGAGATTGACCATGTACCCACCAAGCATTATTTAAAAGAAGAACTTGAATTAATGCTGAGCCATGAAGGATTTGCAGCAGAAGAATTTTATAAAATAGAATACGACTGGACAACAGAATTTCTGAAACCACCCGGTTGGTTGAAAGAGCCTCACCCCTGGGACTGGATGGTGCTTGCAAAGAAGAAGTAAATACAAACTCCGAACTTACAACTCATAACTCCAAACTCCGAACTCAGAACATTAAACTATTAAACCCTTAAACTTTTAAACTTCTTTCCCCATCTGTGGAAAATTCATAAAGCATTTCTTCAATATTAAAATTGACATTTACAAAACCCAATGCCACCAATGGAAACCACAAAGGAAATATCTGCACTCTTTACTTTAATTGATGACCCCGATGAAGAAGTCTTCGGGGCTGTATCAGAAAAAATTATTGATTACGGTAAAAATATCATCCCTAGTTTAGAACATCTTTGGGAAACTATCCCTGACGAAAACATTCAGCAAAGAATTGAATTGCTGATTCACCGCCTGCATTACCGTGATCTTGCTGAAGATTTCCGCCAATGGAATTTATCCGGTCATCATGATCTTACACTTGGAGCTTTGCTAGCCAGCAAATTTCAATTTCCTGATCTTTCTACTGCACCTGTACTGCATGAAATAGAAAAAATCCGCCGCAATACATGGCTTGAGTTGAATAATTATCTCACTCCGCTGGAGCAGATAAATATTATGACGAGCATTCTGTACAGCTATTATGGATTGAAAGGGGGCGAAACCAATTACCTGGAAACAAATGAATTTCTTATTCATAAAGTACTGGAAGCAAAAAGAGGAAACCAGATTACCAATGGCATTCTTTACCTGATAATTGCTGAGCTTTTGGATATTCCTGTGCGGGCCATTAATATCCCCAAGCAATTTGTACTTGCATATTTTAAACCGGGATACAGCGATGAAAAACTGGAAAACCCCCAGGAGAAAATAGAATTTTACATTGACCCTATCAGCGGCCAGGTATTTACACAAAAAGATGTGCATAGTTATTTTAAAAGAATAGCCGCAGAGCCTTCACCATCCTGTTTCAAACCACAGAATAATAAATCAGTCATTCGTTGCCTGTTGAAAGAAACCAGCAAATGTTTTGAAGATGAAAAAAATCTTTACAAACAAAAAGAATTGCAGGATTTAGCTAACTTACTGGACTAAAATTTCAACATGTCCACCATTTCCTGGAATGATTTTGAAAAAATTGATATTCGTTCCGGCACTATCATTGATGTAAAAGATTTTTCCAAAGCAAAAAAACCTGCCTACCAGCTATGGATTGATTTTGGCGCAGAACTCGGCATTAAAAAATCTTCGGCGCAGATTACTTCACATTATTCAAAACAAGAATTACTCAACAGAACAATTGTAGCCGTTATAAATTTTCCACCCAAACAGATTGCAGACTTTATAAGCGAATGCCTGGTGCTGGGTGTTTATGATGAAAACAATGATGTAATTTTATTAAACGCAGACAAAGCAATAAAAAATGGCCAGCGAATCGGATAAAATTTCTACGGATACAATTTATACAACTTTCTACCACTCCCCTGTGGGGTTGCTGAAAATTTCCAGTACGGAAAATTATATCTGCGAAGTAACCTTTTTTGATAAAACACAAAAACCTGCCGGCAGAAAAAAAGCTATGCCGCCCTTGCTGATCCAGTGTGTGGAGCAGTTCATTCAATATTTTCAGGGTGAAAGAAGAATTTTTGAATTGCCGGTTCATCAGCAGGGAACAAAATTTCAACAGGGGGTCTGGAATGAATTAATGGCAATTCCTTTTGGCAAAACCATCAGCTATTTAGAACTGGCAAGAAAAACAGGAGATACAAAAGCGGTGAGGGCAGTTGCAAATGCCAATGGAAAAAATAATGTGGCTATCATTGTTCCCTGTCATCGTGTTATAGGATCTACAAGAGAACTTGTTGGTTATGCTGGCGGCTTATGGAGAAAAAAATGGTTACTGGAGCATGAAGCAAAATTAGCTTACGGAGTACAAACATTGTTTTAGTTTATGGTTTATTGTTTATCGTATGATTGAAAATTCTTTTAGAATTAACTTACGCATAACCATAAATCAAAAACGATAAACGTAAAACCAACTTTATCCCTGCTTCAAATCTTCACTGGTAAATGCAAATGGTAATAATGAACTTGCTTGTTCAAAAATCAAAATTTTTCCTTCCATGCCGCCGAGTATTAACCGGATGGAATGTTTGAAACGGTCTTCGTATTCCCGTAAACTTTGCCTGCAGATCCCGCAGGGGCTTATGGGCTGATTACTGTTGCCGTTATTACTGTAATAACTTATGGCAATGGTTTCAATAGCTGTTTCAGGATATAACATGGAAGTTGATGATAACAAAACTCTTTCTGCACAAAGTCCCGCCGGGTAAGATGCATTTTCCTGGTTACTGCCCGCAACTATTTCCCCATTCATAAGTTTTGCAACAGCGCCTACATAAAAATTGGAATAAGGAGCATAAGCTGATTTCGTTACTTCTCTTGCTTCATTCAATAGCCATGCATCCTGCTCATTTAATTCAATAATGTCATCAAACTCCTGGTAATTGATTTCAATTTTTTCATGCTTCATTGAGAAAAGTTAGTTTATTTTTTTCAAAAAATAATAAACCCCTCGTAAGGAGGGGTTATAAAAAATTATTTTACCATTCTGAAAAGCCGGTTCCACCTGGGGCCTTTTTCCCAACTGAACCAGATAAGCCATGCTTTGCCTACTACCCTGTCTTCGGGAACAAAACCCCAGAACCGTGAATCTTGTGAACCATGTCTGTTGTCACCCATCATCCAGTAATAATCCATTTTAAAAGTATAGTTAGTTATTTCTTTACCGTCAAGAAAAAATTTTCCATTATTCATGATGAAATCGTTATGCTCATAATTACGGATGGCTCTGTAATAAACCGAATAATTTTCCGGAGTAAGAGTTAACGATGCTCCTTTTTTCGGAATCCATATCGGGCCGTAATCATCAACCGACCATTTGTGCAGGTTGTCGAATGGAAATATTTCAATCGCATTGGGTTGATCAAGATAATAAGGTTCAATTTTTTTTGTAACTCCTGATTTTTCCAGAATATCTTTTTCTTCAACTGTCATGTTTATAATGTAAACATGTGGTGTGCTGGTAAAATTTATATCAGAACCTCCATTGCTGCTTACATTAATCATGATGCCCATCTCTTCCAGGTTATCTTCATCAAGCGTAATATTATCTTTTACTTCCACCGTGTAATTTCTTGGAGATTTGGGCGGCGTAGGTAACAGAACACTATTGATATGAACATCTCCCTTAATAATTTGCAAAGTATCACCAGCAATGCCGATGCAGCGTTTAATATAATTATCTGTTTTATCGGCAGGATGAACAACTATTGGGAATTCAGAAGCTGTATTTAAAATATAATTTGCATCGGCATCACCAATTGCTGCTTTACGTTGAAATGAATAATAAGGTTGTGCAGATTCAAATCCTTCTCTATGAATTACGGTATCTCCAGCAGGAAAATTAAAAACCGTTGCATCTCCTCTTTGTACCGGGCTTGCCCACCAGCGGATATAAGGAATTTTAATTGCTTCGGAATATGATTTCCGTTTTGTACCCGGAATATAATTGTGTATAAATGGAATTGATAATGGAGTATTGGGCACCCGCGGGCCATAACTCAGTTTACTTACAAAAAGAAAATCATTTACCAGCAATGATTTTTCCATAGAGCCGGTAGGGATTGTGTATGCTTCAAAAATAAAAAGACGGATTAATGTAGCGGCCACTATTGCAAATATGCCGGCATCCACCCATTCCCTTGCTCCTGATTTTTTATGTTTCAGCGCAGCATCGGCGCCAATAAATTTTGTTTTGGCATTGAAAGCTATATATGGAAAATATAAAGGTGCAAGCAGAGATGCGCCTGTATGATTTAAAAAAGAAAATTTGTTGAACATTTTTACAAACTCAATAAAAATACCCATGCTGATAAACCATCCACCAACCGGAATCAGTTGCCAGAATACCCAATGCTTTGGTCTTTTGGCAAGCTGCTGCATTATCCAGGTATTGTAAAATGGAATGTAAGCTTTCCAGGTGGGTGCGCCGGCTTTAGCAAATAATTTTGCAAAACCAACTGATGGTAAAAAAACAATCAGGGTACCAATCAGGTAAATGATGAACAGGTGTTGTAGCGGCATTCAGATTTTTTTTAATGCTGACAAAGATAGTGTTTACAAAGAATTCAGGAGTGGCGATCAAATTACAAACGGTATAATCAAAGTATGGACAGACAAAATGAATTGTTAAGTAAGAATATTTTGAAATGAAAAATTTATTTTGGGATTACATACGCTTTCAAATCATCCGTTGTTATCATTTTGCCGGAAAGAATTATCAACCGCTCCACCACATTTCTTAATTCGCGGATATTGCCGGTCCAGTTGTATTCTTTCAGCATTATTATTGAATCACTGTCTATTCCTTTTTTTGCCACACCATAATCCGCACAGATATCGTTTACAAATTTGTCAACCAGCAGAGGAATATCATCCCTTCTTTCATTTAAAGATGGAACATGAATAAGTATTACACTCAACCGGTGATAAAGATCTAAGCGGAATCTTTTTTCTTCCACTTCCTTCAGCAAATCCATATTGGTGGCGGCAATTACCCGTACATCCACATTAATATCTTTATCTGCACCCACACGGGTTATTTTTCCTTCCTGCAATGCACGCAGCACTTTGGCTTGTGCATTCGGACTCATATCACCTATTTCATCTAAGAAAAGAGTGCCGCCATTTGCCTGCTCAAATTTTCCAATGCGTTGTTTAATGGCCGAAGTGAAAGAACCTTTTTCATGCCCGAATAATTCACTTTCGATCAGCTCACCCGGAATGGCTGCGCAATTTACTTCTACTAACTGCCCGCTGGCCCTGTTACTTTTTTCATGTATCCATCTTGCCACTAATTCTTTTCCCACACCATTATCCCCGGTTATCAATATACGGGCATCAGTTGGCGCTACTTTTTCTATTGTATCTTTTATTTTTTTAATGGCCGCAGATTCTCCAATCATTTCCTGCACACGGTTTATTTTTCTCTTCAGCACTTTGGTTTCTGTTACCAAAGAATTTCTGTCCGTTGCATTGCGGATGGTGATCAGCATCCGGTTCAGATCGGGTGGTTTGGATATATAATCAAAGGCGCCTTTTTTTACGGCATCCACTGCCGTATCAATATTGCCATGCCCGGAAATCATAATGATGGGCACATCAGGATTTGCTTCACCAGCTTTTTGTAAAAATTCAATGCCATCCAGCTTGGGCATTTTAATATCACACAGCACAACATCAAATGTTTTTTCCTTGAATTTTTTCAAACCTTCTTCGCCATCAGCAGCATCTTCGGTTTTATAGCCTTCTGCAGTAAGGATTTCTGTCAGCGCTTTGCGAATTGCTTTTTCATCATCAATAATAAGTATATCGGGCATTTTGTTTTTTTTCGATTGGCGTGAAAATAATCCAATTCAGTTAGAACTTAAAAAATCATTGGCTACCTGTTTTATGGAAATTATTTTGGTTAGAATCAGTATAAGTTAAACCACAGCCATGCCTTATTTTCCCCAACATGCTTTTCTTTTCCTGCTCATTCATTTTATTTCCTGCAGCTCTCCTGTTCCAAATGATGAACAGGCTATATTTCAAAATGATAGTTTCAAAACTCCGCAATCCGTTTCGCAAATTAATTTACCCGAAGGGTTTAACTATTACAAAGGGCAGGATAGTTTGTTTGCTGATTGGCTACTCCAGTTAAAATTGAGAATAGATAAAAAAGTGTATCTGCATAATGGAAATTTAAAACAATACCAACATGCACAGTATGCTGTACTGGATATTGATATTGGTAAAAAAAATTTAATTCAATGTGCAGATGCGGTTATAAAACTGAGGGCAGATTATTTTATTAAAACCGGGCAATTTGAAAAAATTGCTTTTCTGTCAACTTCGGGTGAAATTCTTTCTTATTACAAATGGCGAACGGGTACAAGGTGGAAAGAAAAAAACGGCAAATTAATAGAGTATAACAGTTCCGCTGATTTTAATAATGAAGAAGAATCATTTCATTTTTTTATGGAATTGGTTTATTCTTATTGTGGTACTTATTCGTTGAATAAGCAGCTTACAGCAATACCTGATGCTTCATCCATTCAACCGGGCAGTGTATTTATTCAAGGCGGTTTTCCAGGACATGCAGTAATTGTGCTGGCAGTGGCAAATACAATTTCTGGCGAAAAAATATTTCTGCTGGCGCAGGGTTATATGCCGGCACAGGATATTCATATTTTAAAAAACCCGGTAAACAATGAATTGAATCCCTGGTATAGCATCAACGAAATGTACCCGTTAATAACCCCGCAATGGGAATTTGATAAT
>JANOJO010000538.1:0-2702 GCA_031418795.1 Bacteroidota bacterium
GGTTTGGGTGGGCTACATATGTTTCAATTCATCCGGCAGGTTGTAAAAAGTAGGATGACGATAAACTTTATCAGTGGCCGGATCGTATAAACTTTCAGCTTCATCCGGATTGGTAGCATGAATATGTTTTGACTCCACCACCCAGATACTGACCCCTTCCATTCTACGTGTATAAACATCTCTTGCATTTTCAATTGCCATTTGTGCATCGGCTGCATGCAAGCTGCCTGCATGTTTGTGATCAAGGCCCTGTTTACTACGAATAAAAACTTCCCACAACGGCCAATCTGCCCCCCCACCCCCCGATGGGGGGATTTTGGAAGAGTCTGATAAATCACTTCCTCCAGATGTGTCATCGGGGATATCTCCGTAATAATATTTTTTTATATAGTACATAATAGGTTATTTTTTAAAACCGATTCGTTCACGTTTATTAAAATCTTTTTCGGTCATTTTTTCTTCTATCAAATATTCAAGGGCCTTAAATACCTCATTAAAATTCTTATTATACTTTTTCTCCAGCTTAATTATTTTTTCATAGAGTTCTTTGTTAGCAAGAGCTGCCTGTCTTATCAATACAAATGTGCGGATGATAATGATATTTACCTGTATGGCTTTTTCACTATTCAGTACGCTGGAGAGCATGGCAACTCCCTGCTCAGTAAAAGCATAAGGAATGTATCTTGTGCCACCTCTTTTTGAGGTCACAATTTGTGACCTCAAACCCTGAAACTCTTTCTGAGTAAGGGCAAACATAAAGTCGGAAGGAAAACGATTGACATTTCTTTTAATAGCTTGTTTCAGCACTTTTGTTTCCACATCATACATTTCAGCCAGATCAAAATCCAGCATTACTTTTTGACCTCTAATCTCAAATATTTTATTTTGTATAACTGATAATTGCATACTATAAAATTTGATAGCACATTTTGTGATATCAAAAAATGAATTAACTCAAGCCGCTTCTTGCTTTTCTCTTTCCGATTTCTTTTTTGCATAAGCCGCCGCCGCCTCTCTTACCCATTCACCTTCTTCCCATGCTTTTCTTCTTGCATCCAGTCTTTCTTTATTGCAGGGGCCATTACCTTTTACCACTTGCCAGAACTCTTCCCAATTGATCTCACCCCAATCGTGTTGTTTTGTTTTTTCATTCCATTTCAATTTTTCATCAGGCAAAGTCATGCCTAAAAGTTTCACCTGCTCTGCAATCATATCTACAAAATTCTGCCGGAGTTCATCATTAGTTTTTCTTTTGATCTTCCACTTCATGCTCTGATCACTATTGGTACTTTCACTGTCTTTCGGTCCAAACATCATCAGCGATGGCCACCACCAGCGGTTGATGGCATCCTGGCACATGGCTTTTTGTTCAGCAGTTCCTTTTGAAAGCACCAATAAAATTTCAAAACCCTGGCGCTGATGAAAACTTTCTTCTTTACAAATTCTTACCATGGCTCTTGCATAAGGACCGTAAGAGGTTCTTGTCAACATCACCTGGTTCATGATGGCGGCGCCATCCACCAACCAACCAATGGCGCCCATATCGGCCCAGGTTATAGAGGGGTAATTAAAAATGGAAGAATATTTTGCTTTGCCACTATGTAGATCATTAATGGTTTCTTCTCTTGTTATTCCCAAAGTTTCGCAGGCACTGTAGAGGTACAAACCATGCCCCGCTTCATCCTGAACTTTTGCAATAAGAATTGCTTTTCTTTTTAAAGAAGGGGCTCTGCTGATCCAGATTCCTTCCGGCAACATGCCGACTATTTCACTATGTGCATGCTGGCTGATCTGCCGGATATTTGTTTTGCGATAAGCTTCCGGCATCCAGTCTTTGGGCTCGATTTTAATTTCACCATCAATTTTTTCCTGGAATATTCTTTCTAAATCATGAGTTGACATTAAAAAAAATTTAGAAAGCAAATTTAAAGAAAACCAGCGGGTGTTAATGTTGTCATTTAATATCAAAGTCCACTACCACTTTCTCTGTTTTTGGATGAGATTGACAGGTGAGAATAAATCCTTTTTCAATTTCTTCATGTTCCAGTCCCCAGTGCACATCCATTTCCACTTCGCCTTCCAGCAGCCTGGCCTTGCAGGTACAGCACATACCGCCTTTACAGGCATAAGGAAGATCAGCGCCTTGTTTTAGTGCAGCATCAAGAATACTGGTATCGTCATTTAGGGAAAGTTTAAATTCAAGTTCTCTTCCATCTACTTTGACAGTTATGCTGCTTTGGGGACTTGTGTCAATTTCTGCCCGGGTTTTTGTTTTTGATTTTTTGGGAGTACTGCTGGTGAACAATTCAAAATGAATTTTCTTTTCACTGATCTTTTTTTGTTGTAAAAAATCTTTTATGCAAAAGATCATTTCTTCCGGACCACAAATAAAGGTTTCATCCATGGTTGTGTAATCAATCAACCGGGATAATTCATTAAGTTTTGAAATATCAATTCTTCCAAAACTTATCGGCGCTTCTGTTTTTTCCCGACTCAGAATATTTATAAAATTGAACCGGCTAAGGAATTGATTTTTTAATCCTTCCAGTTCCTCAAAGAAAATAATGGAAGACCGTTTGCGGTTACCATAGACCAATGTAAATGTACTGCCTGGCTCAGATCGTAATGTTGTTTTAATAATTGAAAGTACAGGGGTAATGCCACTACCCGCAGCAAAAGCCAGGTAGTTTTTTTTATTAGTA
>JANOJO010000539.1:0-10006 GCA_031418795.1 Bacteroidota bacterium
GCTCGATGTGAGCGATCACGAGGTCCGCCGTGACGAGGTCCGCCGTGACGAGGCGATCACGCTGGCGCGGAAACTGGGCGGTGGCGACCTGTTCGACCGGGTGACGGTGTCGTTCGGCGACGAGAAGATCGAGACGACGGGCAAGCACATGCGCGCTGCGGCTGCGGCGCTGGCCGGTGATGCGGAGGATGACACTGATGCCTGAGTCCATGACCAAGCGGCTGCTGGCGCTGCAGCCTGACGAGGAGCTGATCGTGCCGTGCGCCGGCCGGCTGGAATGGAAGCTGGTGCAAAACCGCGTGCATGGCATCGCGCAGTACATCCGGCAGACGCGAGACGCGGCGTTCCGCGTGCGCACGTGGGGCTGCACGAACGGTGTCGGCGTGGAGCGTGCATCATGACCCGCGCCACATCGAAGAAGGCGCCATGCAACAGATGTACACTGCTGCAAAATTACCAATCAGTGTGGCCGGCGCTTTAATGCCCGATGCACATAGTGGTTATGGTTTGCCAATTGGTGGCGTACTGGCAACAGAAAATGCTGTGATACCGTATGGTGTTGGTGTAGACATTGGTTGCCGTATGTGCTTAAGCATTTTTGATATTAATCCAAAAGAGTTAACACAAAAAGAAAATTATTTCACAAGAGAAATAAATGAAGCTACTTTATTCGGAAGCGGGCAGCAGTTTGACCATGCATCCAACCATGAAGTGATGGAGAACGAATTATTTTACCAGTTGCCATTATTAAAAAACTTGCATGGCCGTGCATGGAAACAATTAGGTTCATCCGGTTCGGGTAACCACTTTGTAGAATTTGGCGTGGTAGAAATTGCAGAGAAAGATGAAGTGCTGGGAATAGATGCAGGAAACTATGTGGGTTTATTATCTCACTCCGGTTCCCGTGCATTGGGCGCCAACATTGCCAATCATTATACAAAGATTGCGATTAGTAAAAGGCATTTGCCACATGATGCAAAGAACTTAGCCTGGTTAACATTGGATGAAGAAGAAGGAATGGAGTATTGGTTAGCTATGAACTTAGCCGGTGATTATGCATCTGCCTGTCACCATATCATTCATGAAAAAATTGCAAAGCAGTTGGGGCGTAAACCAATGACGATGGTGGAGAATCACCACAACTTTGCATGGAAAGAAACCCTGAGCACTGACGAAGGGTTGAAGGAACTGATTGTTCACCGCAAAGGTGCAACACCTGCAGGTAAAAATGTTTTGGGAATTATTCCCGGCTCAATGACTGCCGATGGTTTTATAGTAAAGGGAAAAGGTGAAGTTGCATCCATCAACTCTGCATCGCATGGCGCAGGAAGAAAGATGAGCCGCACAAGAGCTATAGCTTCTGTAACGGATAAACAGTTTAAAGATGAATTGAAAAAATTTGGTGTTAAGTTATTAGGAGGAGGATTAGATGAATCGCCATTTGCTTACAAGGATATTGAAGTAGTAATGCAATCACAAAAAGCATTGGTGGACGTGGTTGGAAGGTTTACTCCAAAGATTGTAAAGTTGGATGGTGCGAAGCATAAGATTTGGGGAAACAAAAAATAGAAGTAGTAGTTGGTGAATAAGCAATAGGCAAATTGCAATAGGCAAACTTAAAATTAGGGAGACATTGCCAATTGCAAATTGTCTATTGCCCGTTGCCCATTGATCTACACCTTCACATAAATCTTCTTCTTATCCATCCACCAGCAAATAAACCACATGAAGGAAATTACAGTGAGTGCAAATAGCAAAGAACCAACTTCGGGTGTGCCGGGTAAAATATTTGTGTAAACTTTTTTATACAGCCAGTTCCAGGGATTTAATCCTTCGCCAAGTTTTATCAATGCAAGCCCTTTTGGTAAAAAGGCACTAAGGGCAAAAACAAACAATGCGTTTTTTCCAAACACATCAAAAAATTTACTAAGCCAGCCTCTCCTGTTGTTATACTCAATCATGTATATCAAAACTCCAATTGTAAGAATGGCCAGCCCGGTTGTATAAACAACATAAGAGCTAGTCCATATTTTTTTATTAATAGGGAAAACCATATCCCAGCAAAAACCTGTTACGATTAATCCAATACCAATAACAAACAAACCACTCAGCATTTGAAACGGCCCGGATGAACTAACGGCTTGTTTTTCGAATTCGAATTGCTGTTTATCCGGCATCTTACTTTTTTTCTGGATATAATCACCAACGAGATAACCAAAGATTACTTGTACGATGGCTGGTATTGTACTCATCAATCCTTCGGGGTCAAAAGGAATACCCTCACCTTTATAAATATGTGCAATGCCAAGAATATTTTTATCAATATCAGTTCCAAACCAACCATTCAAACTGTATGGATCGGCAGGGTTGCCGGTAAAACATAAAATCCAGTATAATAATAATAGCATAACTCCGGCTATAAATACTTTGCGTGGTTTCAGGTAATAAATTAACACCGATGCAAAAAAGTAACAAATGGCAATACGTTGCAGAACTCCCAGTATCCTTACACCGCTTTCAGGATTTTTTTGATCTACCCAGCTACGAAAAATTAGTTCACCATCATTCCATTTAGAAAAAGGCCACCAGTTCAAAAACAATCCGATTAAAAAAATCAATGCAGTTCTTTTCAATATCTTTTTCCAAAATGCTGCATCACCGCCTGCTTCTAATTTTGGCATTACAAAAGACAAAGCATTACCAACAGCAAAAAGAAAAAAGGGAAATACAAGATCAGTTGGCGTCAATCCATGCCAGGGTGCATGTTTCAATGGGGCATAGATATGTGCCCAGCTTCCTGGATTGTTTACTAATATCATCAGGCACACAGTGGCGCCACGGAAAACATCGAGGGAATAAAATCGCTGATTCAAATTAGGTTGGTATTATTATTAAAAATAAGAAAAGATAATATAGCAAAAAGCTACAACTATGTTCGCCGCATAGTAAAAATATTTATTAACTCGTGGGGATAATTCATTCAGAATCCGGTTATTTTACTTTAACGCCACTCACAATTCCCCCTATATTTGCAAGCAAGCTAAAATCCCTGTTTTAGTTTTAATGAAATTCAATTCAATGATTACCGGTTACATGAAAACTTTTCTATGTGACTGAGGTGGCGAAGCCATCTGAATAAAAAGTTCTTGTGGGTACACGAAAATGGTTAGCCGTTTATACACGGCCAAGATGGGAGAAAAAAGTAAACCGGCTTCTTGAAGAAAAAGGCGTGGAGAGATATTGCCCGCTGAATAAAGTGCGCAGAAAATGGAGCGACAGGGTAAAGGTGATAGAAGAACCGTTGTTTAAATCTTATGTGTTTGTAAAAGTAAATGATGATGACCGCACCAGCGTTCGGATGACACCAGGCGTTATCAACTTTGTTTACTGGCAGGGCAAGCCGGCTGTGATAAAAGAAAAAGAAATCGGAGCCATTAAACGGTTTTTAGATGAGTATGAAAATGTAGAAGTACATGCGTTGGATGTAAAAGTGAATCAACGGGTGAAAATTACCACCGGCCCGCTGATGGATCAGGAAGGGCAGGTACTGGAAGTACAACATAAGACCGCTAAAATTGCCATTGACAGTTTGGGTTATGTGCTGGTGGCTTCGGTGGACAGAACAAAACTAATTTCAGTGAAAGCAAGATGAAAACAAAATGTATTTTTGTTTATAATCTATTAGTAAACGCCAATCAATCCTTCATGAAACTCCTCCGGCTCATTACGTTCCTTTTTATTGCTTCTGCATTTTTTTCTTCCTGCAAAACACAGCAAACCGTCTTTGGATATATAGAAAATTACAATGACACTACGATTAAGGATGAAGTAAAATACTCAGAACATATTATTCAGAAAGATGATCTGCTTTCCATATTAGTTTATAGTGATGCGGCCGATGGTGGCCTTACTGATGCAATGTATAACCAGATAAATGCAGGCGGCAGTGCGGCTGCTGCCGGAGCGGCTCAGGGCTACCTGGTAGATAATGATGGCCACTTACGTTTTCCAAGACTTGGCATAATTAAAGCACTCGGATTAACAAAGGGGCAACTATCTGATGTAATCAGAAAAAAATTAGACACAGTACTTACTAATCCTACAGTGATAGTAAGATTATTAAACTTTCGGGTTACAATGCTGGGCGAAGTAACACGGCCCGGCACTATCAGTTTGCCCGGCGAACGACTTACAATACTTGAAGCAGTTGGCCTTTCAGGTGATATATCTATTTATGGTAAAAAAGAAGATATAGTAGTCATCCGCGAAGTGGATGGCAAGGTGGAGTATGGTAAAATTGATTTATCATCAAAGAGTATTTTTCAATCACCCTATTTTTATTTACGCCAAAATGATGTGGTGCTTGTCAATCCAAATAAAAATAAAGCAAGACTGAGCGACCAGGTATTTAACCAGCGTATGGGTATTGCTTTCAGTATCATCAATACAATCGCCTTACTTTATAATATTTTCCGCTAATCAATTATTTAATGAATGGAGGGTAATCAATCCAACAATAAAGATCTCGGCAACCTTACGATTAAAGACATGTTCTTTAAATACATCAGGTTTCTGCCCGTATTCTTAGTATCTGTAGCTATTTGTCTGCTTGCAGCTTATTTATATTTACGCTGGTCAACACCCATTTACCGGGTAGGTGGCACCATAACTTTTAAAACAGAAAATAACAGAAGAGGCGATAAGTTTGATGATATATTTCTTGCAAAAAATGTAAGTGATGTTCAAACAGAAATTGAAATTCTGAAATCAAGGCCATTGATGGAAAGAGTGGTGGATACGGCAAAATTGCAAACTAATTATTTTGCGGTTGGTAAAATAAAAACACTAAATATTTATAAAAGCTGCCCCTTCCGGCTGGAAATAAGAAAAATAAACGATTCGCTTTCTCCTTTCAAACTGAATGTAGTTTTTACCAGCGATACAGAATTCAGAATAAATAAGGAGAGTGATAAATTTAAAGTTGACAAGGATGTTTTTGCAAATGCTTATGGCGAGTTCAGAATAATAAATGTATATGGTGGGGTTTCCGGAAAAGAATTTAATGTTGAGTGGAGCCCTACTCCATATCAGGCATCAGTTTATGCTCCCATGATCCGCGTATCGCCCAAAATTGCAGGCTCCAGTATTTTTAAAATTGATATTGACTATACAAACTCACAATTAGGCGCCGATATTATTAATAATGTAATGTACCAGTACCTGCTGGCCAGTATTGAAGATAAAAATGTAACCATCAACCAGCGGCTTGATTATATTGTACAACAGTTGGAAAGAATTGAACTGGATTTGGACAGCATTGAAGCAATACGAATCAAATTTATTAATGAACACAACCTGATTGATCCTGAAGCACAATTGGATATGTATTTAAGAATTCAAACAGAATCTGATTCTAAAATATTAGATATAAACCAACAGATGGTTAATATTGACATAATTGATCTGTATCTGAATGATGCTGCAAATAATTTTGAAAAAACACCAACCGCCCTGAGTCTTTTGGATGCATCACTGAGCACAGCAGTGGAAACGTATAACACAATACAATCTGAAAGGAAAAAATTGCTTGAACAAAAAATACCGGAAAGCAATCCGCAGATCCTGGCAAAAAATGGTGAGTTAGAAAAAGCAAGAGCAAACATTATTGAAATACTGGGCACATTAAAAAAATCTTATAACAGTGCAATAGATGATTTTTATAAAAGAGGATACAAAGCCCTGGGAAAACAAAAACAAATGCCTGAAAAGGTACAGCGTTTATTGGAAATGGAAAGAGAACGTGACGGTAAACTGGGCTTGTATAAATTTTTACAGGAGCAGCGTGAAGAAACAGCCATGTCGCAGGCATCAACTATTTCTAATTCTAAAATTCTTGATCTTGCCCAGCCAACCAACATCCCAATAAAACCCAATAAAAGGAGCATTCAGTTATTAGCAATTATTCTGGGTATTGGTTTGCCCGCCATGTTCATTTTCTTTCAGGAAATTGTAAATGATAAAGTAAATACCCGGTTTGATATAGAAAAAATAACAGAGGCATCTGTATTGGGCGAAGTAGGTCATTCATACAGCAGTTCATCCATGATTGTAAGTAAAACAAACCGCTCCATGGTTTCGGAGCAGTTCCGAATCATCCGATCCAATCTTCAGTATGTATTAAATAAGGTGGAGAAGCCGGTAATTATGATCACTTCTTCTTTCAGTTCAGAAGGAAAATCGTTTATATCTACTAATCTGGGTGGGGTAATGGCACTTGCAGGAAGGAAAACAGTGATATTGGAATTTGATATTCGTAAGCCAAAACTATTTTCAGGATTAAAACTAAGTGCACCTAAGGGCATTACAAATTTCCTTGTAGGAAAAGCCAATCTTGAAGAATTGCCGGTACGGGTTCCAGGGTATGAAAATCTGTTTGCAATAAGTTGCGGTCCGGTACCACCCAATCCTTCCGAGTTATTATTAGATCCCCGGGTGGGTGAAATGATTGAATGGTTAAGAAATAATTTTGATGTTGTTATAATAGATACAGCTCCGGTAGGTATGGTAAGTGATGCCATGACACTGGGAAAATTTGCTGATTCTACTTTATACATCGTTCGGCAGGGATATACTTACAAAAAACAAATTTCATTGATTGATGAATTCTATACACAAAACAGGCTTCCTAAAATATCCATCATCATCAACGATGTAAAAATTAAGCCGGGTTACGGCTACTATGGCTATGGCAGATATGGATATGGCTATGGTTATGGCGGCGGATATTATGATACCGAGGATGGCGTGGATGCACCAAAATCCGTTATCATGTTTAATAAATTCAAAAGATTCTTTTCAAGAAAAAAATAGCATTACTTATTGCTGGCTTTCTCCGGCTTTATTTTATGAAAGTATTAGTTACAGGTGGCGCAGGATTTATTGGTTCCAATCTTGTTCAATCTCTTATTCAGGAAGAAAAAATATCAGCAGTAAAAGTGCTGGATAATCTTGAAACAGGAAGCATGAAAAATCTTGCTGCCGTAAAGTGCAATCCAAAGTTTGAATTTATTGAAGGCGATATCCGCAACTATGCCATTTGCCTCGGCGCATCAGAAGGCATGGATATTATCTCACACCAGGCGGCGCTGGGTTCGGTGCCGCGGTCAGTGGCAGATCCGGTTACCACACACGAAGTAAATGCAACCGGCACATTAAATATTTTTAATGCCGCAAGGGAAAATAAAATCAAACGGGTTGTTTATGCTGCCTCTTCTTCTACCTATGGAGATCATCCCGGCTTACCAAAAGTTGAAGACAAAATCGGTTCGCCCATTTCGCCGTATGGAGTTACCAAACTGATGAATGAAATGTATGCAAAAGTATTTGCCGGTTTGTATGAAATGGAATTCATCGGTCTTCGGTATTTCAATGTATATGGCCCGCATCAAAACCCCGCAGGACCTTATGCTGCAGTTATCCCTCTTTTTATAAAATCGTTTATAGAAAATATACAGCCTGTCATCAATGGCGATGGGGAGCATAGCCGGGATTTTACTTTTATAGATGATGTGGTACAGGCAAACAAGCTGGCTATGTTCACCAACAAAACAAAAGCTGTCAATCAGGTATATAATATTGCGAAGGGTGAAAAAACAACACTGAATCAACTTGTTTCTGTACTGCAGCAAATAACAGAAAAAAAAATTGAAACTATACATGGTGCAGAAAGATCCGGTGATATAAAACACAGCCTGGCAGATATATCCAAAGCAAAAAATCTTTTAGGATATCATCCTGTCACATCTCCCATGGAAGGATTAAGAATAACTTATGACTGGTATAAACTGAATGCTGCCATCTTTACCCAATGAAATTTGAAAGAAACATATTGATAACAGGCGGCGCCGGTTTTATTGGCAGCCATGTGGTAAGGTTATTTGTAAATAAATATCCGAAGTATAGAATTATAAATTTAGATGCACTTACTTATGCAGGCAATCTTGAAAATTTAAAAGATATAGAAAAAGCGGAAAACTATTTTTTTGAAAAGGCAAATATTCTTGATGCGGAATTACTTGATAAAATATTTACAACCTGCCAGGTAGATGGCGTCATTCACCTCGCTGCAGAATCTCATGTGGATCGTTCCATACTTTCGCCACTTGATTTTGTTTATACCAATATCATTGGCACCGTTAATCTTTTAAATGCTGCAAAAAAAAACTGGACTTCTTTCGACCATAAAAAATTTTATCATATTTCTACAGATGAAGTGTATGGCTCACTTGGAGAAACTGGTCTTTTTACCGAGACAACAGCTTATTCGCCCAATTCACCTTACTCAGCTTCCAAAGCATCATCTGATCATTTTGTAAGGGCTTATGGAGAAACCTATCATTTACCCGTGGTAATTTCCAACTGTTCCAATAATTACGGCCCTAATCATTTTCCCGAAAAACTCATTCCACTTTTTATAAATAATATAATAACAAAAAAACCACTGCCTGTATATGGTGATGGCCGTTATACAAGAGATTGGTTATTTGTAAAAGATCATGCAGTTGCAATTGATCTTATTTTTCATAAAGGAAAAATATTTAACACCTATAATATTGGAGGCATTAATGAATGGCAGAATATTGACCTTGTAAAATTACTTTGCAAACTGATGGATGAAAAACTTGGCAATGCAGAAGGCACAAGCTTACAGTTGATAACTTATATAAAGGACAGGCCGGGGCATGATAAGCGCTATGCTATTGATGCTTCAAAAATCACTAACGAACTCGGATGGAAACCTTCTGTTAGTTTTGAAGAAGGATTGAGCCAGACAATAGACTGGTATTTGCAAAACAGTGAATGGCTGACGCATGTTACATCGGGAGATTATCAGCATTATTATGAATTGCAGTACAACAATTAATTTTTTTAACACAAACTATTAATTCCCTTTTGGGGCACAGGCTTATGAAAGGAATCATACTTGCAGGCGGATCGGGTACAAGATTATACCCAATAACAAAAGCAATATCAAAACAGTTAATGCCTGTTTATGATAAGCCTATGATCTATTATCCGCTTTCTGTACTAATGCTTACAGGAATAAAAGAAATATTGATTATTACTACACCGGAAGATCAAAGTCAGTTTAAAAGATTACTGGGCGATGGAAGCCAGGTTGGCTGTACTTTTCAATATGCAGTACAGGAAAAACCAAACGGACTTGCCCAGGCATTTGTTATCGGAGAATCTTTTATCGGAAATGATAAGGTTGCTCTTATTCTGGGCGATAACATTTTTTATGGATCAGGATTAACCTCATTATTGCCCACGCTGAAAGATATTGAAGGAGGTTGCGTGTTCGCCTATCATGTTTCTGATCCGGAACGCTACGGTGTGGTGGAGTTTGATGAAAACATGATGGCAAAATCAATAGAGGAGAAACCGGCAAAACCAAAATCCAATTTTGCAGTGCCGGGTTTATATTTTTACGACAATACAGTTATTGACATTGCAAAATCGCTGAAGCCATCTCCAAGAGGGGAATATGAAATTACGGATGTAAACAAAGTTTATCTTTCACAAAACAACCTGAAGGTAGCCATTATGGACAGGGGCACAGCGTGGCTTGATACCGGTACTTTTGATTCGCTTAGTGATGCCAGTGAATTTGTACGGGTAATTGAAAAAAGACAGGGAACAAAAATAGGTTGCATTGAAGAGATTGCTTTTCGAAAAAATTTTATCTCCAAAGAAGAATTATTAATAACAGCTGAGGGCTTGCGTAAAAGTGGATATGGCGAATATCTTTTTAATATAGCTGAAAATAGCTAAACTAAACATAATAATACTTTATGAAAATTCTAATAACAGGGGGAGCTGGATTTATAGGTAGCTCATTAAGTGAATACCTTATAAATAAAACGGATGCGCAGGTAGTGGTGGTCGATAACTATCTTACAGGCAGGCAGCAAAACCTGCCCGCATCAAATCGCTTTCGTTTTAT
>JANOJO010000540.1:0-3606 GCA_031418795.1 Bacteroidota bacterium
GCCATTGCCCCGCCTTACCATTACGGCATCAAACCCTTTTCCATTATCACTTACTGAAAATTCAAGTTTACCATGTATTTCTTTTACAGTTAGTTCAAGATGTGTTGCATTGCTGTACTTAACAGCATTGTTAATAGCTTCTTTACAAAACAGGTAAATGTTACGGCGGCTCTCAACGGGTAAATTGATTTCTGCAATTTTATCAGGTACAGTGATCTTTACCTGCATATTTTTAATAGCGGCCATATCAGTAGCATATTCTTCAAGCCTTGTTATCAGCTTCTGCAGCGAATCCTGCTCAGGGTTTATCAGCCAAACAATATCACTCAACTTATCAACCATTTGTGTTGATGACTGTTGCATTATATTTAACGACTTTTCAATCTCTACTGTTTGTCCAGTTTTCATTTGCTCTTTGGTAAGGTGGCTGTACATGGCAATGCCACTGAGCGTGGCTCCCACTTCATCATGCAGTTCACTGCTGATGCGGAGGCGTTCACTCAGTAAGGCCTGCTGATTTTGCAGTTCCAATTCAGCTTTTTGCCTGGCATGAGCTTCACCAGCCAGCATATTTATTTTCTTCTGGTTCCTGAAATTCAGAAACACAAAAATAGAAAGCAGTCCAAGCATAAATAGACCAGCCCAATAAAAATACTTTTGCTTTCGTTGTACCTGAAATTTTGTTTCTGTTATAACCTGTTTTTGTTTTAATGAATCTTCCTTTTTATCAAACTCATACTGCATTTGCTGTTGCACTATTTTTTTACTGCTTTCATTGTTGAAAAGACTATCGCGGTATTGTACAAATAGCTTATAATGTTCCAACGCCTTTTTATAATTGCCTTGTATACTATCCAGCACAAACATGTCATTATAGGTTTCCTTAATAATTTCCAAATTATTAATCTCTTTGGCAAGTAACATCGATTTACCCAAATAAAGGGATGCCTCATCGTATTTTTTCTGATAGGTATAAACTTCCCCAATATTACAATAAGTTGTAGCCATGCCATGTTTATCGTTTATTTGCTCATTTAGTCTTATAGAAGCAAAATAGTTTTTCAATGCTTCCGGGTAATTTTTCATTTCTACTTGAACAATCCCGATATTATTCAAAGCGCCGGTAATTTCATATTTGTCTCTTAATTCTTCTCTTATTCCAAGTGCAATAGAATAATTTTTCAACGCTTCAGGGTAATTGCCCAGATAAAAATAAATGGTTCCGAGATTGTTGTAAGAATGATGAATCCTTTTTTGGTATCCTGTTTCTTTATACAACTTAAGGGCAGCATTATGATTTTTTAGTGCTTCGGGAAAATTTCCCAATTGAATATAAATATTCCCAATGCCGTTATAAGAATCAGCAATTCCCTTTTTGTTTCCGATTTCTTCATTTATTTTGAGTGACGAATAATGGTTTTTCAAAGCTTCAGAATAATTACCTATGAAAGTATAGCTGGTTCCAATGCCGTGGTATGCCATTGATAATCCTTTTTTATAATTTAGTTTTTTGGATAGGGCTAATGCAATATCTGCATATTCAAGTGATTTTTGATAATCGCCAGATCTCTGGGTTTCGGTAAAGACAATGATCAGTAAAACTACCTTGTTCGTGTCTTCTTTTGAAGTTGCGATAATAAATCTAAGACTGTCTATTTTCTTATTCTGAGAAAAAACAGAATTATGTATTAATAGACAAAAGGCCATCACTAATATAAAGCAACTAAATTTCATTCTTATCCAATATACTCAAATATTAATAGAAAAGCCGATGAATGCAATACCTCATTGGGGTAAATTAAATCAGGCAGATATAAAGTATTAGTTGTGAGACTTGTTATGGGGTCATTGAATATTGATCTCTCCTTTCATATAAAACACGGCTTTGCCTTTCATCTCTACCCTATCTCCCTTCTGCTCACACAATAGTTCTCCTCCCCGTTTGGATAACTGCAAAGCATGAAGTTTGGTTTTATTTAATTTTTCGGCCCAAAAAGGAATTAATTGTGAATGTGATGAGCCGGTAACCGGATCTTCAGGAATGCCGCAATTGGGAGCAAAAAAACGGGAAACAAAATCGCAATTGCTGCCGGGGGCTGTTACGATGATGCCGATAACATTAATTTTATTCAACAGGCTAAAATCTGGCCTCACCGCAACTACATCCTTTTCAGTTTCCAGTTCAACAATATAATCACGGTTTTTATAAACACCCAAATGTTCGGTAATGCCTAAGCCTTTAATTAATTCTTCCGGATAATCTGTTATTCTTTCAGGTTTCCAGGCAGGAAAGTCAAGTGCAATGTTTGCTCCATCACGATGTACTTTAAGCGGGCCGCTTTGCGAATAAAAAGTGATTGTATCTTTTTCATATTCCAGCAATTCAAATAACACAAATGCAGCAGCCAGTGTAGCATGGCCGCAAAGGTCAATCTCCAGTTCAGGAGTAAACCATCGGATATGAAAGCCATCCTGCTTTGGCACAAAAAAAACTGTTTCGGCAAGATTATTTTCTTCAGCAATCTTTTGCATCAGTGAATCATCAATCCAGGTATCCAAAGGAATTACAGCAGCCGGGTTTCCGCTGAAAAGCTTATCTGCAAAAGCATCTATTTGATATAGGGTCATAATGGGCAATTAACAATGAGCAATAGGCAATTGACAATTGACAATTGGCAATTTGCAGTATAGAAACAAGAACTGTTCTTAATATTTATCAGGGTTATTTCTCATATGGCTTAACAATCTTCCTATTTCTTCATTGCGTAAAATAAAAAGATCATGCTGTTCCAAAATTATATAATTACAGGCTAATGAAAAATCCAGCCATACACCTGTTTCAGAATTTTCTGCATCACAATCTGTAATTTTTGAAACAAAATTTGCAGGGTATATTTTTTTTCGATATGCTTCTGCCAAATTAGTACATACACTTCTTGAAGAACGTCTTACCTGATCTGTTAATGAATATGTTTCTTCTTTTGGAAAGCTTTTAGTGATAGCAAATATTTCCATGGCCTGTTCAAATGCCAATTTATAAACTTTGGTTTGCTTAAAATTAACTACACCCATAAGAAGTAAACTTTTTCTTTTAGAGACTACAATTGTCAATTGCATATTGCCAATTGCATATTTATTCTGCCATCATTTCCTTTATCACAGCAACTATATCTTCAGTATTTGGTTTGCTGAAATAATCGCCATCGCTGCCATAAGATGGCCGGTGAGCTTTTGCTGTTATAGTTCTTGGAGATACATCTAAATATCTATACCCTCCCTGTTCTTCCATCACTTTATTGAACATATAGGCTGCTGCACCGCCGGGTACATCTTCATCTATAAAAACAATTCGGTTTGTTTTTTTAAGCGATTCAACAATTGTATGATTGATATCAAAAGGCAGCAAGGTTTGTACATCAACCACTTCGCAACTGATGCCCATCTTATCTAAAATTTCGGTGGCTTCCAAAACAATGCGTAAAGTAGAACCGTAGGTTACAAGCGTTACATCGGTTCCTTCTTTTACAATTTCAGGCACACCCAACGGCACAGTGTAGGCCATTAAGTTAGACGGCAATTTTTCTTTTAAACGATAACCGTTCAGGC
>JANOJO010000541.1:0-2070 GCA_031418795.1 Bacteroidota bacterium
TACGTGCCGACCCCGAAGCAGAGGCCTTAATACTTTTAGATGAAGGTTCTGCTGATTACGACGGCGATTACCGGCTTATAACTTCAAGAAGAATAAAAATTAAAATTTTTAATCAGAAGGGATTAGACAGGGCCAATATTGTAATACCTTTTTATTCCAAAGACGGGTTTGAATTCATTACTAACATTGAAGCAATCACTTATAATTTTAACGAAAATAAATTCATCACTAAAACAACACTTGACAAAAAATCTGTTTTCACAGAAAAGAAAGACGGTTACTATTCAATGATGAAATTTGCCATGCCGGCAATAAAGCCCGGCAGTATTATTGAATATCGTTATGAAAGTATCATGAAACATTATGGCGGTTTGGATGAGTGGCTGTTTCAATCAGACCTGCCAACACTGAAAAGCAGTTTTAAACTTCATGTACTTCCCAAAGCAGAATTTGCTTACCAGATTCAGAAAAAACCCATGGTGGGTATTATTGTAAAACCTTTGCCGGATATTGGCGGTATTTATTATGAAATGAATAATGTGCCAGCCCTCCGTTTTGAACCGTATATGGATGCAAAAAGAGACTATGTACAAAAAGTAACTTTTCAACTGAGCGGCATGGTAAACCAGTTTGGATCGAAACAGGATGTAAATACTACCTGGAAATCGCTGGCTTATGAATTAATGACGGAAAAAGAATTTGGATCTCAACTCGACAAAGAATTGAAAGTTGATGCATTGTATGATTTGGTAAAAAAAGAAACAACAGCCATAGAGAAACTTAAACTGATATACAATTATGTAAAAAAGAATTTTGCATGGAATGGTTATTATGGAAAATATGCACCCGATGGATTAAAAGCTGTACTAGATAAAAAAAAAGGAAGTGTTGGTGAAATAAATCTGTTGCTTATTAACCTGCTGAAAACTGCAGACATAGAAACTTATCCTGTGCTTGTGGCCGATAGGGATTTTGGAAAAATAGATACCCTCTACCCTTTTATGGACAGGTTTAATAAAGTGGTAGCGTTCTCCATTGCCGGCAACAAACAATTTATTCTGGATGCTACGGAAGAAAATTGTCCTGTAGGGCTTACCCCCTATTCATTGCTGAACACAATGGGCTTTCTGGTAGATAAAAAGAATTTTAACCTGGTAAAAATTTCCACTACCAGCAAATCATACAGAAATAAAATAAAAATTGAGGGTGAGATAACTGCAGACGGTAAGTTGCAGGCAGAAGGCAAAATTGAAAGTTATGAGTATGCAAAGCAACTGCGAACGGATAAACTAAAAGAAAATTCTAAAAAATTTATTGCAGAAAATTTTGAGCGGCCTTACGAAGGTCTGAGTGTTGACAGTTTTTATACAAAAAATATGGAAGAAGATTCGCTGCCACTGGAGCAGGGAATAAAATTTCATCAGCAACTAAATGAAAGTGGTGGTTTTGTTTTATTAAATTATAATTTGTTCCAGGGATTTGAAAAGAATCCATTTACCAGCAATACCCGTTTTACCAATGTAAACTTTGGTTTTCCCTATTCCACTTCTTTCAAAGCGGAGGTGAAATTGCCAACCGGCAGCAAGGTGGATAACCTTCCAGAAAATAAAATGATAGAAAATAAAAACGGAACTATACAGATAGTAAGAGATATAAAAATTGAAACCGGGGTGATTCATATAACAGTTACATTTTTACAAACCACAACGCTTGTACCTGCAGAAAAATATAGTGAGTTAAAAGATTTTTATAAAAAGATGGTGGATTTTTTGAATGAACCTGTGGTGGTGAAGCTGGCGAATTAAATCGTTTTGTATTTGGTTTTCTTATACGGACGGGTGCTCTGCCCACTTAACTGGCGAAAGGCAAACCCATTTTTGACACTTTGCTTTTATAGAAGAATATTTGGAAGTCCCCGCAACTACAAAGAAATTTAATTAACAAATGATGAGAAAATAGATGGATTGTTTTTTATTTCAGTGTCCATATACGAAACAATATTTTGCATTACACTGCAAGAATCAATATTCATTTTTTGGGGATCGAATTGAGGGCCATAATTAATATAAA
>JANOJO010000542.1:0-8167 GCA_031418795.1 Bacteroidota bacterium
ATCATGTTATACATAAGAAGAGGCATCATCCAGTCCCGGAATTAATTCCGTTTACTAGTATTCAAATTGCTAAATTTGGAATAAATACTAATTGTGACACTCACTCAATTATTAGTGCTTCTTATAATTGCCGCTATTTGCGGAGGAATCGGACAATCACTGGCAGGTTATAATCTCGGTGGCTGCCTTGTATCAATTGTAGTTGGTTTTATCGGTGCTTATATTGGTATGTGGTTGGCAGGTAAATTTGGTTTACCCGAGCTATTAGAAATTAAAATCGGAGGAAAGACCTTTCCCATTATATGGTCAGTAATTGGTTCAGCAGTATTTACCTTTATCGTCGTTTTAATACGAAAAGCAGTAGGCGGCCCCAGGAATTAATAGTTCAGATCTGTTGCTTTTAAAACTTAAGTTTAAAGGAATATATCTATCAATGAAATCTTTAATTGTTTTCATACTTCTTGGTTCTGTTACCTCTTCCTGCGCCCAGGAAAAAGATATGTTTTCAATGGATATTGAGAAAAATATTTTCAGAGCATCAGCTACGTTCATTGTTCCCGATGATGAAGGATGGCGGCTAAGTTTTTCTTATGAAAGAGAAATTCGAAAACCTTTTACCTTTCTTGTAGCTGCTGGCCCTTCATTTAGTAGCAGATCTATCGAAACAGGTGAGTTGGCGATATACGGTTATATGTGTGCAGAATTTCGTTATTATTTTAACCTGATGCACAGGATAAAAAAAGAAAAAACAGTAAGAAACTTTTCCGCAACTTATTTATCGCTCCAGGAAAATTTGTTTAGCGGGCCCATTGCGTTGATAAATATGTCACGTGAAAATGCAGATAAAGCCAAAGCACTAACTTTTTTGAATTTGGGTATCCAGAAACAATTCAAGCAGGGATATCTTAATATATTTCTTGGCCCCGGACTTCATTTTAATAATCTTGACAAAGGTGAATGGGTATTGGTTGACGATTTTCATGCGGGGATCACATTGGGAATCGTATTGTTTGAATAACATTTTTAATTAACTCCTGGAATCTGCCCGAATAGTGTTGTAAGCTGAAATTTTCCAGGGCAAGTCCCCGTTGTCGGTAATGTTCCAACTCATCGAAACTAATAAAGAATAATAGGATGCTCCCGAAGAATCGGGACAGGTGCGACTATTTTCCAGCTTTCTTATTTCTTTTGATCTTCACTACTACTGCCAATTCAGTAACTTTATCTTCCCCTAATATTTTCAAAATGAAAAAGGAATTAATAGCTGAGTTGTTTGTACAATTTGAAAATGCCTGTTATAATTACAAAGGCATTGAATGCTGGAGTGCAAGAGAGTTGCAATCAATATTTGGGTATACCGAATGGCGCAATTTTTTGAAAGTAATTGATAAGGCAAAAGAAGCCTGTATAAATGCCGGTGAAGAGCTGAAGTATCATTTTGTTGATGCCAACAAAATGATAGACCTGGCTAAAGGAGCTAAAAGAGAAATTGAAAATATTGCTTTAACCCGGTATGCATGTTACCTCGTAGCTCAGAATGGGGATGCGGCTAAACCATCCATTGCATTTGCCCAAACTTATTTTGCTGTACAAACCCGCAAACAGGAAATTATAGAACAACGTTTATTGGATATTGCAAGAGTTGCAGCGAGAGAAAAACTTTCAAAGTCAGAAAAGAAATTGTCGGGTATTATTTATGAACGGGGAGTGGATGATAAAGGATTTGCCATTATCCGTTCCAAAGGCGACCAGGCATTATTTGGTGGTTTCAGCACCAATGATATGAAACGAAAGTTAGCAGTACCGGCAACCCGGCCCTTAGCAGATTTTTTGCCAACACTTACTATCAAAGCAAAAGATTTTGCAACAGAACTCACCAGTCATAATGTTATTGATAAAAACCTGAAGGGTGAAACTGCTATCAGTAAAGAACATGTTGATAATAATCTTGCAGTAAGAAAGATTCTAAAGGAACGTGGAGTAAAGCCTGAACAATTACCACCTTCAGAAGGTATAAAAAAAGTTCAGCGAAAATTGGAAAATGAAGAGAAGAAAGCTGTTAAAAAATTGAAGAAGGGAGAATAATTTTGATCCTCCGCCTTGCATCGTGTCCGTAAATACGAAGCCCGGTTGCGTGCCTGTCCCGCCGCATGCGGGGTTCCCACGCAACCGTATTTCGAAACAAGTGATGCAAGGTTCCTGGAGATCTGCCTATCGCCAGTCAGGCACGAACCTTTGCCCCGGATATAAAATGATGTAGCTTTATATAACTTCAAGACGTAGATCATGCCAACACAATTCAGGATCGCAATTACAAAAAAGATCATTGCACAATGTAAAGATTGTGGAACCGGAAATGATGCCCGTCTTGTTGAAAATAATTGTGCAATTGCATTTGCCCTGGCAGATATTTTTCCAAAGGTTTATATTACTAATCTCTATATTTTCCCATTCGGTACCGGCGGAGATAAAGATATAAGAATACCAATGCCACTGATTGCACAGCAGTTCATAAACTTATTTGATGGGTTCCGTCTTACCTCCAGGTTGCGGTTAATGCTTCCTGAATTTGAATTTACAATTGACATTCCTGATTAAGTTATTGAACAGATCAATATTGATGATGTGAGAGAGTTGATTGAAAAAACTGATACAGGTTATCCTAAAGCAAGTGCCAGCTTCTCAACCTTAATTCGTGCTACCTGCCGGTAGCCGGCACGAACCAAAGTGATGCATGAAGACACCCCCAATGTCCGTAGTCCCGCCTGAGGCGGGATAAATGTTCCAGCTAATCGAAACCAATAGGAAATAATAAAATTATAGGGTAAGACCTCACCCTCTTATCCCTCTCCAAAGGAGAGGGAGGCCGGGCATTCAATTAATATTCAGCTTTTGTAATTCGGCATTTCAACTTTAGTACTCTACTCAGCATTAATCAACCACTCTGATTTTTATCAACCATTTTGTATTTGCTGGGTTTGTGAGCTGATGGCCTCGACCAATCGGGATGGGGAAGGGAGTTGTAAAAAAATTACAAACTTGAGGTGCCAAATTGGCTCCTTAAAAAATTAATGTTTAATCTTTTTCATTACTTCTTCTATATCCAACTCTGGGTCTAGGTAACTGGGGTGTGTTAAGCAGCTGTTTTAAAGCAATAAAAATTGCCTGCATATCTTCATCATTTGCTGTTACTTTCTTTTCTAATTGTTCAAGTTTTAATAAAATGTCTTTATGAGTTAAAATCATTTCACGGAGCTTTGTAAAAATCCTGATGATTTGAATATTTACTGTAATTGCTCTTTCACTATTCAATATACAGGACAACATAGTAACTCCCTGCTCAGTAAAACAAAAGGGAGCATGGCGCAAACCCATTCTGTCACCCTGAATGGAGGTCACAATTTGTGACCTCCAATTGGTAAATTCTTTTTTATTCATCTCAAACATAAAATCTTCAGGAAACCTTTCCATATTTCTCCGAACTGCCTGTTTTAAAACTTTAGTTTCAACGCCATACAATTCGGCCATATCGCGGTCAATCATTACTTTCTGACCTCTAATTAGAAAAATTTTATTCATCACCACTTCATCAGCCAGAATAATTGATTTTTTTGCTTTCGACATTTATTTTGATTTAATGTTTTTCAAAGATAAGGGTATCGCATTTTGCGATACCCTATTGTCCGTCGTGTTCCAACTAATCGAAACCAATAGGAAATAATAAAACCTCACCTCTCGTTCTCCTCTCCTGGTGGAGAGGCCGGGCATTAGTACTATTATCAACTTTTGTAATTAGGCATTTCAACTTTAGTTCTCTGCTCAGCATTAATCAACCACTCTGATTTTTGTCAACTATTTTGTGTAAGCTGGAATAAAAAAAAACTCCAAACAATTTTTGGATACGCTGAATGATGCAATTTTATAAAAGTAATTGATAAAGCAAAGAGGCAAGTAAAAATGCTGGGGTGAGAAACGGCTTATCAATTTGTTGAGCTCAACAAATTGATATAAATGATCCATTAAATAATTTGGCTTGTATTATGGAAAGTAGCGATAGATTTCTTTTCGATGCAGTATCCTTACAAGTTCAATTATTTTATTCTCATAATAAAAACCAACACGGTATTGGCCCATGCGAATCCGGTAAGCAGTTTTATAACCGGTAAGTTTTTTGCAATCGGGCAATTGAGATGGCTGGCTGGCTTTTTCCATGGCTTCAATAATACCAGCAAGATGCCGTTGAAAAGGCGCTGGTAATTTATCCGCATCTTTGGTAAAGGACTTGCGGATTTCAATTTTCATTTCCGGGATTTTAATTTTCGAAGGAAAGCTGTTTTTTCATCAGCAGTAAGCAATCTTGTCTTTCTGCCTTTTTCCATTGCTTTAATGATTGCACCATCTTCTTTTTCTTCACTATAAAAACCAATGGAAAGGCTGTTAAGTAAAGTTTCCAATACTTTTTCTTCTTTCCTGTTTTTTGGTTGTACGATATAGGTCATGATGTAAAATTTCGGATGTAAGTTACAAAAAAAATCTACCCCCCACGATGTCGGTAGTGTTCTCGTTCTTCAAATCAATAAAGAATAATAAAATTATAGGATTGTTATGCTTAGTCTCCCGCAATACTGCGGGACAGGTAAATAACTAAAAGAATGCCGTGATGCGTGCCCATGCACCGGAACCATATAACAAGGATACAAAAAATATTTTTTATTGTATGGTACATGATTTTTCTAAATGTCAATGAAAATTTGTACCAGGACTTCACCACAATCATCGTTTCGCAGGAAGTTCACGCTAATTTTTGACTACCCAAATGTGTGACTGATGTAATTCTTTCCCCAAATTGTGTAACACTTTTTTCGATTTAAGGCATGACTTTCGTGGCGCAATCTTTGTATCAGATTTAAAAACAAATAAAATGCTGTAAAAAATTAACTGCACTTGGTTTGCATGCAGGTGTACAGTTTTGACAATTTAAAATTTTAAATTAAAAATAAATATCCTGTCATGAAAATAAGTAACGGCATCTTAACGCCTGAGAAACAAAAAACAATTTCAATAAAAAGAACGTTCAACCTTCCGCTTACTACAGTATGGAAAGCGTGGACAGAACCGGAAAGTTGTAAAAAATGGTGGGGACCCGAAGGATATACCTGTCCTTTTTGTACCATTGACTTTAAAACAGGTGGTAAATATTTAAATTCCATGAAGGCAGCAGATGGAAATGAAATTTGGTCAACTGGCATATACGAAGAAATTATACCGATGAAAAAAATAGTATTAACCGACAGTTTTGCAGACAGCAAAGGGAACAAAGTACCCGCTTCCTTTTATAAAATGCCGGGGGAATGGGATTTAGAACTGATGGTAACAGTAAAATTTAAAGAAGTGGACGGTAAAACAAATATGTTGTTGCAGCACGCTGGCCTGCCTGTTGAAATAAGTGATGATTGTATTAAAGGATGGCAATCATCGTTTGATAAATTAGAAACAAACGTAAAATAAATAAAATGAAAACCTCAAAAAAAACAAGTACCACAAAACCTGATGGTAAAAAAACAGATCCTGTAGTACATTTTGAAATGCCCGCTGAAGACAGAAAAAGAATGGCAAAATTTTATACCAATGAATTTGGCTGGCATACAAAAATGCCTGGCGAGAATATGGGAAACTATGTACTGGCAACAACCAGCGCCGAAGTTGACAAAAAAGGAAGACCAATAAAAGCGGGCATCATCAATGGCGTTTTTTATACCAAAACAGATGATATGCCGGCACAATACCCATTGGCGGTTAGTGCAGTTCAGCGGTGGTTATTGAAGTTGATAACATTAAAAAATCCATGAACAAAGTCGCCAAAACCGGAAGCAAAGTGATTGGTGAGCCTATGGAAATATCAGGGTTTGGGAAGTATGTTTCATTTTTTGATATGAAGGCAATTGTGTAAGTATAATGAAGCCTACTCTGCTTTGGTTCGTGTTCGTAAGCGAAGCCCGGTTGCGTGTCCCCCGGTTGTCGGTAGTGTTTCAGCCAATCGAAACCAATAGGAAATAATAAAATTATAGGATTGTTATGGCCTCACCTCTCGTTCTCCTCTCCGAAGGAGAGGAGAGGCCGGGCATTAGTGCAAGTACAGGCTGTAGTAATTAAGCATTTCAACTTTAGTTCTTTCTTCAGCATTAATCAACCATTCTGATTTTTACTACCAATGCGCAGCGTTTGGGTATCGGCGCACCTGTGGTGGATGCAATAAGAACTGTAATTAATGTAAACAAAGGAACGGGGAATCCGAAGAAAATACCGGCGAATAAAAATCCTAAAGCTGCTTCCTGAAAAAATAATTATTACTAGTAGTATTTGTTTCCTTCCGCCCGGTGTCTGCCCTGAAAAACTTTAAGTGATATAAATTTTCTATAAGCAAGATACCGGGTGGAACCAAAAAGCCAGTGACAACACCGCTATTCAGCAATGATCTTTATTAATGTTCCCTGGGCCAGATTATCTGTCAATTGCATTCCGTTTAATATTGCATGTTCTTCCAACCTTGCACCCGGCACATTATTCAGCACCAGGAATTGTGATAGCGTAATGGATGACCCAACCGTTCTGATCCTGATACGCTGTGCCTTTTTATTTAGCTTCACAGGATCTGTGAGGGGACGGAAGGCCTGCATAGTATTATTGAAACTGGCAGTATAATTATTAAAATCAGTAATTGTGGATACACCTATCAGGTGATAAATAATCCCGTTGTATTGAATAATATAGGACATGGTACGCAGGGTCGGCTGACCTTGTTGCTGCGGTTGTTGATCAGCCAAAAGGTAAATAGCGGGTAAACCATTTACTGTAATATTCCTTGATTCCACAGTCGTAAGTTTATACTGTTGTGTTATGTTATTAGCAGCTTCTTGTAATGAATTACCCTGGGCAAGCATCAGCATCATAAGTGCCTTTCCGTCTTTTGGCGCCATCTGCACCCTTTGTGGTGTATTCTGATAATTCCAATTCACCGGTATGGGGACCTGGAATTTTAATACCGGGTGATAAAACATATTCTGTTCTCTATAACCTTCGCGGGGATCTTCACCATACATCAATCCCTCTATTTTTCTTAAATATGAATTGCGGTTTACTATTGGATTAGTAAGATTGAGTTTTTTCCTCCAGTCTTCTGCTAACTTATTTACGGTTACATACCGGTCAGCCGGGTTTGGATGGGTAGATAAGAATTCGGGTAATTCTGCACCTTCAATTCCGGCTGATTGTCTTTCGAGTGTTTTAAAAAATACTGCCATCTGCTTTGCATCATAACCGATCTTCGAAGAATATTCCACACCCAGTTGATCTGCTTCCCGTTCAGCATCCCGGCTATATTTCAAAAATAATAATTGAAGACCTGTGGATGCCACGTCAGCAAACTGGGCAAGATTCGGATCAATGATAATGCCCGCAATAATACCCAACTGTGCAAGGATGGCGTTCCGTTGTTGAGCAACAGAGTGGCGGTAAGCAACGTGTCCGATCTCATGACCCAGCACACCGGCAAAATCTGCCTCACTATTGAAATAGGCCATAATGCCACGGGTAAAATATACATACCCTCCCGGCACTGCAAAGGCATTGACTACTTCTGAATTGAGGACCCTGAATGAATGTTCAAGTTTGGTACGATGAGATATTGCTGCCATTTGTTTTCCATTTGAATTAATAAAATTTTGAATGGCAGTATCCTCATATAATCCAAACTGTGCGATGATCTGTGGATCGGCCTCCTTACCCATTGCTATCTCTTGTGCTTCGGACATGAGTACAACTTGTTTACGTCCGGTGACCGGGTTTCTTGCACAATCGGAAAATAAAGAACAGGTGACTATTAAACAGCCGATAGTAATATACTTTTTCATGCTAGCTGGTTTTTATGTAGAAAATTCTGATGTAAAGTTATATACATAATGGATGCCATAATTCCCTCCGGCCTTGTATGCATTCAAAAAGTTACTCCCTATTGTTGTTGGTCACCCCACCATAACTGTTCGGAAGAAATTTTTGTGTAATCTATAGGTTATCCAGCTACGTTGATAAATAGTCCTTTGTTAAGCGGAGATGGTTTAGTTCTTTGAAAAGAAATTTGAAACATGGAAATGATCAGTAGTCTATTGTC
>JANOJO010000543.1:0-4415 GCA_031418795.1 Bacteroidota bacterium
GTAATTTGTATCTGAAAATCTAATTTTTAGACAGTAAGCCTGCCTGACCAATTCCTTATTATTTTTCATTTAAATTTCGCCGGGCAGGGATAATTTGTTGAAATCTTGAGGCACCGGCAATTGGGTAGATTTTTTCACAAGATTATATTCGGGCATGTCAAATTTTAATTTTACCGGGCAAACATCTTTTTACAGTGGAAAAGTAAGAGATGTTTTTACAATCCATAACCAATGGCTTGTTATGATAGCCTCCGACCGTATTTCTGCATTCGATGTAATACTTCCCCGGCTTATTCCTTTCAAAGGACAGGTATTAAACCAGATTGCAGCATATATGCTCCATGCTACAAAAGATATTTGCTCTAATTGGCTGATAGATGTACCAGCGCCAAATGTCTCTATTGGTAAAAAATGTAAGCCTTTTAAAATTGAAATGGTGGTAAGAGGAAATTTAGTGGGTCATGCATGGCGCACTTACCAGTCAGGAAAAAAAGAATTATGCGGAGCTGCCATGCAGGATGGGTTGAAGGAAAATGATTTTTTCCCCAATCCAATAATTACGCCTTCCACAAAAGCAGATGCCGGACACGATGATGATATTTCACCCGCAGAAATTATTGCAAGAGGTTTGGCTACAGAAAAAGAATGGGATTTGCTTTGTGAGTTAACCCTGAAACTTTTTTTCAGGGGAAAAGAAATTGCAGCCAAACAGGGATTGATACTGGCCGATACAAAATATGAATTTGGAAAAATTGGTGACGAAATTATTTTAATGGATGAAATACACACTCCTGATTCTTCCCGATATTTTTATGCAGATGGTTTTGATGAAAGACAAAAAACCGGGGAACGGCAAAAACAACTGAGTAAAGAATTTGTGCGGGAATGGCTTATTGCCAATAACTTTATGGGTAAAGAAGGACAAACAGTTCCTGAAATGACTGATGAATGGGTAAGCACCATTTCAAAAAGGTATATTGAACTTTATGAAAAAGTGATTGGTGAAAAATTTATTCCTCAGTCGTTAAGTGAAGTGGAAACTCTGAAACTGATTAATTCATCGCTTGAAAAAATTTATTAGTCCATGCAAAAAATTCTTTTCATTGGTGCAAGTGGAATGCTGGGCAGGCCGGTTGCGCTGGAATTAATCAGGGCAGGCTTTGATCTTACATTGCTTGGAAGAGATACTGAAAAATTAAATAAACTCTTTCCTAATATTCCTGTAGTAAAAGGCGATGTGTATGATCAGGATTCCTTAAAAGTAGCAATGAAGGGGCAGGATATTGTTTACAGCAATCTTTCCATTGCACAATCTTCAGGTAAAACAGGTTTTCAAACAGAACGGGAAGGGATAAAAAACATAGTGTATGCTGCAAAAGAAACCGGCATAAAAAGATTGGGCTATATTTCTTCGCTCATAAAAAATTACCGGGGCATGAATGGTTTTAACTGGTGGGCTTTTGATATTAAACAAGCTGCTGTTGATGCTGTAAAACATGCTGGCATCCCCCATACCATTTTTTATCCGTCCACATTTATGGAAACTATTGATAAACAAATGATGCAGGGAAGCCGCATCATGCTGGTGGGAAAATCTGAAGCGCCGATGTGGTTTATAGCTGCAAAAGATTTTGGGGTGCAGACAGCATGGGCATTTAAAAAAGCAGGGAGCAATAACCAGGAATATAACATACAGGGTCTTGAACCTTTTACATTTGATGAAGCCGCAAAAGTTTTTATTTCAAATTGTAAAAAGAAACTAACTACTTTGAAAACACCAATGCTTCCATTAAAAATATTGGGAATGATGAACAACAAAATAAATTATACAGCCAATATTTGCGAAGCATTAAATAAATACCCTGAAAAATTTGAAAGTGAAAAAGCCTGGAACGATCTGGGAAAACCATCCACCACTCTCGCTGATTATGCTGCTTCTTTAAAATTTTAGATTCCTTATTTATGAAGAATATTTTTTTGACAGCTATTTTAATTCTGTTCAGTATTTTTTCTTTTACCCAATCAAATAATGATTACTATTTGCTGGCAGGCACATACACATCAGCAAAAAGTGAAGGCATTTATGTGTATAAATTCAATACTACCACCGGTGAAAGTAAATTGATCAGTACAGCAAAAATTTCCAATCCATCTTTTCTTGCGGTTTCTCCTGATGAAAAATTTGTTTATGCAGTAAATGAAAATGCCGACAGTACCCGGTTTACTGTTACGGGCTATGTTGCATCTTTTTCTTTTGATAAAAAAAATGGCACACTTTCTTTTATAAACAAGCAGCAGTCAGGAGGCAAACATCCCTGTTATGTTTCTGTAGATAAAACAGGCAAATGGGTTTTTACAGGAAATTACAGCAGTGGTTCCGTTGCAGTGCTGCCTGTAAATACTAATGGCAGTCTTGATACAGCCATTCAGATAATTCAGCACGAAGGCAGCAGTGTAACAGCAGGCCGGCAAGATGAACCACATGTGCATGCAACAGTTTTGAGTAAAGACAATAAAACTTTATATGTTCCTGATTTAGGAATGGATAAACTCATGTTGTATAAATTCAATAACAAAACAGGTGAGTTATCAGAAGCTTCAATGCAATTTGTAACAACAGAACCTGGCACCGGCCCACGCCATTTTGATATTCATCCCAATGGAAAATTTGCTTACCTGATGGAAGAACTTACCGGAACGGTTTCTGTTTTCCAGGTATTAAAAGATGGCGGACTTTATTTATTGCAAAACATTTCAGCATTGCCACGGTTTTTTCTGGGTATTGTAGGCAGCGCCGATATTCATGTTTCGCCGGATGGAAAATTTCTTTACTGCTCCAACAGAGGTGAAAGTAATTCCATTGGAATATTTAGTATAAATTTAAAAACAAGAATGCTTACATGGGTGGGCCATCAATCCACATTGGGTAAAACGCCACGCAATTTTAATTTTGACCCCACAGGAAATTTTTTATTGGTGGCAAATCAAAACAGCGATGAGATTGTAATTTTTAACAGAAACAAAGAAACGGGGTTACTTTCTGATTCAGGTAAAAGAATAAATATTCCCAGCCCGGTTTGTATCAAATGGATTTCTGCTAAATAAAGATGAAATATTTATTTCTTTAGGGCTTTAACTCCCCTCTCCTTTGGAGAGGGGCTGGGGGTGAGGTAAAATATTTGTTTAAAATGGATTCCAATTAAATAATTTTTATGGAAATAAAATCAATCTTCCCGTTAGAAATGCAAAAGCCCAAGGGCCACTACTCCCCTGCTGTTATTTACAATGGATTAGTTTTTGTAAGCGGGCAATTACCCCTGGATGCAAATGGCGAAGCACTATTAGGAACTATCGAAGAACAGACTACCCTCTGCATGAAAAATATTGAAACAATTTTGAAAGCAAGTAATAGCGACCTCAATCATATTTTAAAAACAAGTGTGTTTATAGCAGATATTTCTAATTGGGCAAAATTCAATGAAACCTATTCAAGAATTATGGGTGAACACCGGCCTGCAAGAGTGGTGGTGCCTTGTGGTACACTCAACCGCGGCTGCGCAATTGAAATTGATTGTATTGCTGCTGAAAAAGATTAAAGTAATTGAGTTACTTATCATGGCTAAAGCCCTTTGATAGTTTCAATTCATAATCCCCAGCATAAATGCTGGGGTTAATATTGGAAGGGAAATTTTAAAAGTAAGAATTTGGTTTTTATAACCCCAGCCTTCAGGCTGGGGTCAATAAGTGAGAATGTAAATGGGCTTTAGCCTGAATCGTCTAATAAATTATTTGCAATGGAAATTACAGCCCGTCATATTAGTGAAGCACACGAAAGAATAAAACCTTTTATTCATAAAACACCTGTACTTACTTCCAAAACAATCAATGCAATTACCGGCGCAGATATTTTTTTTAAATGCGAAAATTTTCAAAAGATTGGCGCATTTAAAATTCGTGGCGGCATGAATGCTGTTCTTTCTTTATCAAAAGAAAAACAGCAAAAAGGAATTGCCACTCATTCATCCGGCAATCATGCACAGGCTATTGCTTATGCAGCAAGAGCAGTTGGAACGAAAGCATATATTGTTATGCCGGATAATTCTCCGAAAGTAAAAGTGGATGCCGTGAGTGGCTATGGCGGTGAAATATTTTTTTGTGAACCCAACCAGCAGTCAAGAGAAAAAATGCTGAACGAACTTGTGGAAAGAACCGGCGCCGAATTTATTCATCCTTATAATAATTATGAAGTAATAACAGGCCAGGCCACCTGCGCCAAAGAGTTGATTGAGGAAATTCCTGCATTGGATATTATTATATCACCTGTTGGCGGCGGCGGATTATTAAGCGGTACATCCTTAAGTGCCCATTATTTTTCGCCGGCAACTTTTGTATATGCAGCCGAGCCTGAAGGCGCA
>JANOJO010000544.1:0-1754 GCA_031418795.1 Bacteroidota bacterium
ATCCGCAGTAATCTAGATGCGTTGGGTTTTGACAATGTAAGCATCATGAGTTATGCAGCTAAATTCAGTTCACAGTTTTATGGCCCGTTTCGTGATGCTTGTCATTCAGCGCCCAATACGACGGGGATTAAAAACAGGAAGAGTTACCAGTTATCGCCCTTGAATATGAATGATGCTATTGCAAGTGCCTTGCGTGATGAAAAAGAAGGAGCCGATATTTTAATGGTAAAACCTGCAGCATTGTACACAGATGTGATTGCAAAACTGAAACAGCAAACGTTGAAACCAATTGCAGCATATCATGTAAGTGGTGAGTATGCAGCTATTGAAGCATTGGCAGAAAAAGATTTGGTTAATCGTGAAGCAGCGCATCTTGAAGTATGGACTGCACTCACAAGGGCTGGCGCTGATATTATTATTTCCTATGCAGCTAAAAATGCAAAGGACTGGATTGAGAGGATGGAGTATTAAAAGCCCCTCTAAATCTCCCCGAAGGGGAGACTTCACTGCGGCACAAAGCCAACTTACCGGAGAGCTTGATTAAGTGTGGAGGGTTTGATTTGTGGCGAGTAGTGAACTAAAGTTGAAATGGTAGAACAAAAAGTTTATTAAAGGTATAAAGCACCGCTTCCTCTCCGCAAGGAGAGGGAGATGGAGAGTGAGGCCGAACACATGCAAAAAGTATTTTTTATATCAATGATTATTACAGTGGCAAGTGAAACATTTGCACAGATACCGGCTTCAGGCAGTTGGTTTGCTTTTCAGTTGCCTGTAAAAATCAATGATAAATGGCAATGGCATAATGATGCGGGATACAGAACGCTGGGTGCTTCATTAAATGCGTATCAATTTTTATACAGAACAGGAATTAGATATGGTGTAAATAAAAAATGGAGTGTTGCAACCGGTACCGCTTTTTTTTATACAAGAAGTTCTTATCAGAAATTCAACCGGGAGTTTGGTAAAGAGTTCCGTCTTTGGCAGGAACTTAATGCGCAACATTCACTTTCAAAAACTATTTCATTGCAAAATCGTTTGCGTACAGAACAAAGATGGTTTGCAGAAACAGACAGCCGTTCTGCCTATTTCGGTTTTCGTCTACGCTACCGGACAGCAGTTACAAAAACACTGACGGATAAATGGGGTGTACAACTTGCGAATGAATACATGAGACAACAGGCAAATAATAAATTTTCATTCAACCAAAACAGGGTGATAGCAACAGCTTTGTATAAAATAAATTCATCAGCACAAATGCAGGGCGGCTATATGTGGTTAAAATGGCCAACCTCATCACAGCATATTCTTACACTAACATTTCATAAAAATATTTCATTGCATGCTAAATGAAACTGAGAAACTAAAGAATAAACTCTATCCAATTTTTCTGAAGCTGGAAGAACTGGAATTACTATTGGTAGGCGCAGGTAATGTGGGGTTGGAAAAATTAAACTCATTGTTATCTAATTCCCCGGAAGCAAAAATTACGGTTGTTGCTCCATATATTAAAGAAGAAGTAAGGCAGCTTTTACAAAAACATCCGTCCTGCAATTTGGTACAGCGTTCTTTTGAAGAAGCGGATTTAAATAAAAAGGATTTGATTTTACTGGCCACGGATGATAAAGAATTGCATAAAAGAATAAAAGCACTGGCAGCAGAAAAAGGAATTTTAGTGAATGTGGCCGATACACCTGACCTATGTGATTTTTACCTTGGTTCAATTGTACAAAAAGGAAACCTGAAAATTGCTATTT
>JANOJO010000545.1:0-2826 GCA_031418795.1 Bacteroidota bacterium
CAAATCAATTCCTATTGACAAGATGCTGAGTTTTATTCAGCCATATATTGCCAAAGATTCTTCGCAGGCTACAATTGCAATCAATGCTGATAAAACTGTTCCGTTAGATTATGTAGTTGCTGTAATGCGGATGGCAAGAGAGCTTGGTGCAAAAGCAACTTTGCTGGTTGACACTAAACAATAGTTCAGAGTTCTGAGTCAGGAGTTCAGAGTCCAGGTTTGGGGACTATAGACTCAGAACTCTGAATTAAAACCAGTTCTAACCAACCTGTCTTTTCCCTGCATATCTTTTCTTAGCGCAATTGAATTAAATCCTTTTGACCTGAATAAATCCACTACTTGCTCACCCAGGCTTTCATTTATTTCAACAAATAGTTTTCCGCCATTATTTAAATGTTTCAAGGCAAAGTCTGCAAGCTTTCTGTAAAAAATAACTGAATCATCGTCTGGTACAAACAAAGCAAGATGCGGTTCATGTGCAGTTACTCTTGTGTGCATGGTTTCTTTTTCTTTCTGCATCACATAAGGAGGATTACTTACAATGACTTCGTATTTTCCAAACTCATTCCATTTTTCTTCATTCAAAAAATCAAGAAGTATAAATTCAATTTCTGTTTCAAGTGCAACTGCATTTTCTGTGGCCAAAAAAATTGCTTCGCTGCAAACATCAATAGCGGAAACTTTTGCCAAGGGTAATTTTTTCTTAATTGCGATTGGAATACAGCCACTGCCGGTACCAATATCCAGGACTCTGAACTCTGAACTCTGAATTCCTGACTCTGAAATCACCCAATCCACAAGCTCTTCCGTCTCCGGCCTCGGTATCAGCACATTTTTATTTACTTTAAATTTCATACCGGCAAACCACGCTTCTTCAAGTACATACTGTACCGGTTCATTTTGCTTTAGTCGCTCAGTTATCGTGTCCAGGTTTTCTAATTCATGGCAGGTGAGGTATGGCTTTTTTGCTTTTACCTGCTCTGTCCGGGGTAAGCCGGTTACATATTCCAAAACAAGATCAATAATGTTTTTTAATTCATCACCGTCATATACTTCTTTTAGTTCTTTGTACAATACGGTTCTTGCTTCATTCAAAGTCATCAGCAAACTTAATTAATTTACTTTTGTTGCACATGACTCCCGATTCCCAACTCCTGACTCACGATTTCTTCCTGCATCGCTGTCTTGAACTTGCTTCACTTGGCGCGGGTAGTGTTGCACCCAATCCAATGGTTGGCGCTGTATTAGTTTATAATGGAAAAATAATAGGCGAGGGGTATCATAAAAAATTTGGCGAAGCACATGCTGAAGTGAATTGTATAAAAACGGTTAAAGAAGAAAACAGAAAATATATTTCACATTCCGTTTTGTACGTCTCCCTGGAACCTTGTTCTCATTTTGGTAAAACCCCGCCTTGCACTGACCTGATTCTTCAACTTAAAATTCCTAAAGTAATTATTGGCATCCGTGATCCATTTAATAAAGTAAACGGTAAGGGAATCGAAAAACTAATTGCAGCAGGAGTAGAAGTAGAAGTTGGTGTTCTTGAAAATGAATTTAAAGAATTGAATAAAAGATTTTTCACCTTTCAAACTAAACACCGGCCATACATTATATTAAAATGGGCAGAGTCTTCAGATCATTTCATTGCAACCTCACCCCCAGCCCCTCTCCAGAGGAGAGGGGCTTACGAAGCCTCCGGTTTTCAACAATTATTTATCAGTAATGAAAACACAAACTGCCTTGTACATAAATGGCGCAGCGAAGAAGCATCCATTCTTGTTGGTACCAATACGGCATTGCATGATGATCCGGAATTAACTGCAAGACTCTGGCCGGGTAACTCACCCGTAAGGCTGGTGCTTGATTTGAATCTGCGGCTGCCAAGACATTTAAAAATATTCAACAACAAACAAAGAACAATAATTTTTAATATTGTAAAGCATGAAGAGGTTGGCAATCTGCTTTATTACCAGTTGAATGAAGACGATAGCCTGGTACATCAAATTAGCAGGGCATTATACGGATTGAATATTCAATCTATGCTGGTGGAAGGCGGAGCCAGGTTGTTACAAACTTTTATTGATGAAGGATTGTGGGATGAAGCGAGGATAATAAGCAATGGGCAATTGAAAATTGGCAATGGACTTTCTGCACCAGTGTTATCAGAATCAATACGAGAAACTGAAATGACATTACTGAATGACAAAATAAATTTTTACCAAAAAAACTAAAACATGGACTGGATAGAATGGATCGGATATGCAGGCGCCGGGCTGGTGGTGTTAAGTTTTCTTGTGAGTTCCAAAGTCAGAATCATCCGGCTAATAAATATGTTCGGTGCTGTGGTGTTTGTCCTTTACGGTGTATTACTGGATATGAACATGCCCATCATTATTCCTAATGTATTTATCATCTGCATACAGTTCTATTATCTTTTTATAAAAAAAAGAAAAACTGATTTAAGTGAGTGAAACAATTACGAAAGAATTTTATTTTACAATAGAAAAGGAATCCGTTGCTGAATTTAAAGACAGGGGCAGCCGGTTTCTTGCTTACGCATTTCCAATTGCAGATGCAGTTGATTTTAAAAAAAGATTAAAACAATTAAAAGAAGAACATCCCAAAGCCGTGCATCATTGTTTTGCATACAGAATTGGCACCGAAGGAAATATTTTCCGCAGCAGTGATGATGGTGAGCCTTCAGGCAGTGCAGGCCGGCTAATACTGGGACAAATAGATAGTAAAGAATTAGTAAATGTTGCAATTATCGTTGTCAGGTATTTCGGTGGCACGTTGTTGGGTGTGCCGGGCTTAATCAATGCT
>JANOJO010000546.1:0-4190 GCA_031418795.1 Bacteroidota bacterium
TGATTTTGTCGGAAGGTAACGATTCAAATTTAGCTTATTAACTCCAGCTATTGTAGTTTTGCCGGCTAACTTACCAGTTGCTTTAACAAAAACACAACAAGCGAACTACATGCCGTCAGCAAGAAAAATTATCAACGATCCTGTTTATGGTTTTATTACTATTGATCATCCGTTGATATTGGAAATTATTGCACATCCTTATTACCAGCGATTGCGCCGTATTTATCAAATGGCATTTGCTCACTTGGTTTACCCGGGTGCGGTTCATTCCCGACTTCATCATTCACTCGGCGCTTATCATTTAATGTGCAATGCCCTGAATGAATTAAAAAGTAAAGGAATTGAAATAACTGCTGAAGAAGAATTGGGAGCTAAGGTTGCAATTCTTTTACACGATGTGGGACATGGCCCTTACTCCCATACATTGGAAAATGAACTCATCAAAGATGTGCATCATGAAACAATATCTATATTGATCATGAAACAGATGAATGATGAATTTAACGGGCAGTTGCAAACAGCAATTGAAATTTTCACCAATAAATATCCAAAACGGTTTTTATATCAGCTTGTATCAGGCCAGTTAGATATGGATCGTATGGATTACCTGACAAGAGATAGTTTTTTTACCGGCGTATCCGAAGGCGTGATTGGTTATGACCGTATTTTAAAAATGCTTACGGTGCATAATGGAGAATTGATGGTGGAAGAAAAAGGAATTTACTCCATTGAAAAATTTTTAGTGTCACGCAGATTGATGTACTGGCAGGTATATCTGCATAAAACTGTGCTGAGTGCAGAGATGATGCTGGTAAAAATTATTCAGCGGGCAAAAGAATTAATTGCAAAAGGAATTAAAGCAGAAGCTGCAACAGTTCCATTGAATTTTTTTCTTAATAATCAGGGCGGTGATCAACATGCAGAAAAACATCTTGCTGTTTTTTGCAGCTTAGATGATGCAGATGTAATGTGTACGGTAAAAAACTGGATGGTACATCCTGATAAAATATTATCCATGCTTTGCTGCGGGTTAGTTGACCGTAAACTTTTAAAAGTAAAATTGCAGGCAGATGCTTTTGATCAGAATTTTGTTAATGAAAAGAAAAATGATGTATCAAAGCGTTTAAACATAAGCAATGAAGAAGCTGGTTATTTCGTTTTCACCGGCGAAGCAATTAATACAACTTATAACCCGCTGGATGAAAGAATAAATATTTTATTTAAAGACGGATCAGTAAAAGATATTTCAAAAGTGGACAATGCACTTATCCATCAGCACCTCGCCAGCACAGTTAAAAAACAGTACATTTGTTACTTAAAAGTCAGTAAGTCATGGAGTCATTAAGTCATAAATGTCATAAGAGTCACAGGATATCTTATACCGTAACATTTGACTTATCAGACCAATTGACTCAATGACTAATTGACTATGCAATTTTCCGCCGCACAAATAGCAATGCTCATCAATGGTAAGGTAGAAGGCGATGCCAATGCCTCTGTCGGTTCATTTGGAAAAATTGAAGAAGCAAAGGAAGGCCAGCTTTCTTTTTTAGCCAATCCCAAATACGAAGAATATTTATATAACACTTCTGCATCAGTTCTTATTATTAATGAAACTTACGAACTGAAAAAACCGGTTCATGCTACACTTATCCGTGTGGCGGATGCCTATTCTGCATTTGCTACATTATTAAATAAGTACCAGGAAATAGCGAAACAGCAACTTACCGGTGTGCAGGAGCCGGTTTATATTTCAAAGACCGCTTCGTATGGTCAGCAGGTTTTTATTGGTGCATTCAGTTATTTGGGAGAAAATGTGAAAGTGGGGGATAACACAAAAATTTATCCGGGTGTTTTTCTTGGCAATAATGTAACTGTTGGAGATAATACAATACTTCATCCTGGTGTAAAAATTTATAATGAATGTGTGATTGGTAAAAATGTTATCATTCATGCAGGCACTGTTATCGGCAGCGATGGATTTGGTTTTGCGCCGCAAGCCGATGGCAGTTTTATAAAAGTACCGCAGATAGGAAATGTAGTTGTGGAAGATAATGTAGAGATTGGCGCTAATACAACTATTGACAGAGCAACAATAGGATCTACCATAATTAAATCAGGAGCCAAGCTTGATAACCTGGTTCAGATTGCACACAATGTGGAAGTAGGTAACTCTACAGTAATAGCTGCGCAGGCAGGTATTAGCGGCAGCACCAAAATAGGAAAAGGTGTAATTATTGGTGGACAGGCCGGTCTTGCGGGCCACATCAATATTGCAGATAATGTAAAGATCAATGGACAAAGCGGGGTGAATAAATCAATAAAAACAGCCGGCGCTTCTGTAACCGGAACAAATGCGTATGATTATACAAAAGCAATGAGAAGTATGGCCATTGCCCGCAACCTTCCTGAAATGGAAAAAAGAATAAAAGAATTAGAAGATTTGGTGAAGCTGTTGATGAGTGAAAAAATTTCCTGAATAATCGGGATATCTTTTTTTTATTTCCTGAATGAAAGGTTCAATACTCCATTTACTTTTCCAAATAGTATCTTTGCCCGCATGATTTCCTCCACAGAAAATATGAATTATATTGCTGAGAATATGACCGGCAATTTCAATCCAGATAAGCAACACACCATTGGCACCGAAGCTACTATTTCCGGCACGGGGCTTCATACCGGTGTAATGGCAGATTTAAAATTAAAACCTGCAAATCCTGGTTTTGGTATCCAGTTTCAACGTGTAGATATGGATGGCCGGCCAGTAATTAAAGCTGATTGTGATTTGGTAACTGATACCAGCCGTGGTACGACATTGGAAGCAAACGGCGCCAAAGTAAGTACAGTAGAACATGTGTTGGCTGCATTGGTTGGAATGGGAGTTGATAATTGTCTTATTGAAATTAACGGACCAGAAATGCCCATCATGGATGGCAGCTCGGAACCATTCGTTTCATTAATAGAAAAAGCCGGAGTCATTGAACAGGAAGCTGCAAAAATCTGGTACAGCATTGATGAAAATATTTATCATGCAGATGAAAAGAAAAGAGTGGAGATGGTAGCCATGCCAGCAACGGATTATTCAGTTACCACATTGATTGATTTTAATTCGCCTGTACTTGGTACACAACATGCCGGATTAAAAAAGATTGCTGATTTTAAAAATGAAATTGCACCCTGCCGCACTTTTTGTTTTTTACATGAATTGGAAATGCTGCTCGATAATAACCTCATCAAAGGCGGTGATATAAACAATGCAATTGTAATTGTTGACAAGCCGGTTGATGAAAAAGAAATGCAGAGACTTCAGCAAATCTTTAAGAAAGAAAAAATTGAAGTAAAGAGTGAAGGCTACCTGAATAATCTTGAACTTCGTTTTCCCAATGAACCTGCACGGCACAAACTTTTAGATGTAATTGGCGATTTGGCATTGATTGGCTACCCAATTAAAGCAAAAATAATTGCCAACAGGCCCGGCCACAGCGGCAATGTGGAATTTGCCAGAAAAATAAAGCAGTATATAAAAAAAAATAAGCATACACGAAACGTTCCTACTTACAATCCCAATATTCCGCCGGTGTATGACCAAACTTATATTGAAAAAAAATTACCACACCGCTTTCCGTTTTTATTGGTTGATAAAATTATCGAACTGAGCGACCATCATATTGTGGGTATAAAAAATGTAACATTTAATGAATGGTTTTTCCAGGGGCATTTTCCTGGCAACCCTTTAATGCCCGGTGTGCTGCAAATAGAAGCATTGGCACAATGCGGCGGTATTCTTGCAATGAACCTGAGCCAGGAAGGGCAATACGATACTTATTTTCTAAAAATAGATAATTGCAAATTCAAACAAATGGTGAGGCCTGGTGACACCATGATTTTAAAAATGGAACTTTCAGCGCCTATACGCCGGGGCATTTGTGAAATGAAAGGAACCGTTTATGTTGGTAATAAGGTCTGTGCCGAAGGTGATTTGGTGGCGCAGATTGTAAAGCGAAGTTGAATAAAACCCAGAAATTAAAATGGGAAAAAACTAAAAAAAAATTCCCCCCTTTTTTCTTTTGAAAAAACTAAAAAATACCTGCAAAAAATGGGCTGTTAAACCCCATTAAGAGGGCTTAATTTTGTACATTCGCAAGCATTTTAATAACTCACATTTTAAGCAAGATTCTCCTATTTTATGA
>JANOJO010000547.1:0-3414 GCA_031418795.1 Bacteroidota bacterium
TTTAAAAGTTCCGCCACAACAGTCAAATTTGAATCGTATTTGAAAGGAACAGTATTGCCAAAGTTGGAAGCAGATTTATTTTTAAGTGTTACCGCTTTATCGCAAAATAGCAGTGTTGAAAGTATAAACGTTTTTGACAGCATAATAATTGATAGGGATGGGAAATATGAAATATACACGGGTGTTATTTGTGCTGAATTTTTCAACCTGATTGACTTTGAACAGTTTCACATAATGCAATCAAACCAAACAATTTTAAACACATTAGCAAAACCGGTAAACGTTGATAGTTGGCTTAAAGATAGCCTGCCATCAGGAGATCATTTTAATTATGAACCGCTTTGCCCTAAAATTTATTTGTTAAATAAAATAGACAGCGTTTATACTTTTTTCAAGTATTATTATCATGATGAACACTCTCCCCTTGCATTTTACCGGGAGTATATATATAAAAAAGATTTTGGAATAATAGCTTTTAAAAGTAAGTACTTATACAGAATAAAGAGTGAATTCAGAAATGAGATAGTGTCAACTGATGAGTATTACTATTTCAGATAAATATTTTTCAAAACAAGTTTGCTTTCTCCGACAAAAGCCTGAAGCTTTTCCGGTGATAAGTGCATAATCCGAATTCCTCAATTGCCTTTCTGTGATCGGCTGTGCCGTAGCCTTTATTGTTTTTCCAGCCATACTGCGGATATTCTTCATGAAGTTTTTTCATCAGTTCATCGCGGTAAGTTTTTGCAAGAATACTTGCAGCAGCTATTGATGCATAAATGCCATCTCCTTTTACAATACAGCGGTGAGCAATTCTTTTGTATTTGTAAAAACGATTACCATCTATTAATAACAAACCGGGTGGCAAAGAAAGTTTGGCAACTGACAAATGCATGGCTTTAATAGAAGCTTTCAGAATATTCGTCTTGTCTATTTCTTCATGATTAATACTTGCCACACCAAAACTGATTGCTTCTTTTTCAATAATTGGGCGCAGTTCATTTCTTGTTGCTTCACTCAGTTGTTTGCTATCATTCAGCAGCGGATGATAAAAATCTTTTGGCAAAATAACGGCTGCTGCAAACACCGGGCCTGCATAGCAACCGCGGCCGGCTTCATCACATCCGGCTTCTGTCAACAGGTTTTGGTAAAAAGGTTTCAGCATTCTGCTGCAATTTCAATAAATATCATTGAACAAAAATTATTTTCACAACAACTGCCTGTATATTTTTGCGCAGCAATGATTAATAATAAAAGTTTTATCCGCTATACCTGGTTTATCTTTGCAATGGTTTTATTGGTGATACTGGCCGGTGGTGTGGTAAGAATGACGCAGAGCGGGATGGGTTGCCCCGATTGGCCCAAATGTTTTGGCCGGTGGATACCGCCAACTAATGCAAGTCAGTTGCCACCCGATTTTGAAAAATATTTAAAGCAGCAGGATATTGATCACAGCTTCAATGTGTATCATACCTGGATTGAATATATCAACCGCCTGCTCGGCGCATTGCTTGGTGTATTTATTTTCATTCATTTCATCCGGAGTGTCAAAAAATTTCGCCGCATCAACTCCACAATAGTTTGGATTTCTTTTTTCATGTTGCTGGCAGTTGCCTTTCAGGGTTGGCTTGGTAAAAAAGTAGTGGATGATAATCTTGCTGTGGTGAAAGTAACTATTCACATGCTTGTTGCTTTGCTGATTGCTGCCTTGCCGGTACTTATTATTTCAAAACTAAAAAACGAAAAAACTGAAACAAGCGGCCTGCTGAAAAATGTAACCATGCTGGCTATGGTTGTTTTACTTATTCAAATAATATTGGGAACACAAGTTAGAGAGCAGATTGATGAGATATCGAAATCATTAAACTACAGTCAAAGAGAATTATGGATTGAAAGACTTGACAATATTTTTTTATTACACCGGAGCTTTTCATGGATAGTGGCGCTGGTTTGTTTTATTGTTGTTTGGAAAAGCCGTGCATATTCGCAACTAAAAAAACACAGTACAATCATTGCATCACTCGTAATTATATCTGTATGCACCGGATTGATTATGTATTTTCTAAACATACCCGCCATTGCCCAGCCACTGCATCTGCTGATGGCATGCTTGCTGATTTTAAGTTTGTTTTCATTCCGTCTTCAGATAAAATAAAAGACACTTCCATTATAAACCCGATTTGATTACTTTAGAGTAATCTAATTTTTCTTATGAAAGCCTGGCTCCGCGGTTTTTTTTATTCTTTTCCACTTCAACTGTTATTTCTGCATTTCAGAAAATACCAGGTGCTGCTTGTATTCTGGTTTGTATTGTTCAGCACAGTCAGTGGAACGTTCATGCACACTTTTGGCGCCGATTCGCTTTTTCTTTCTCCGGAATATCTTGGCAGCGTGAATGCAGTTGGCGCCGGTATTGTTGGTATGGCAGTAGGTATGTTTATCATGAGCTGGAATATCACCAGCTTTATTCTTTTCAGCCGGCATTTTAAATTTTTGGCAGCCACTACCAATCCTTTTTTAAAATTCTGCATCAATAATTTTGCTATACCCCTTGTGTTTTTAATTTTTTATTTTTTCAAAGCATGGCAGTTTATACGCTACAAAGAACTTACGCCGGCACTTGAATACATTATACTTGCCGGTGGCTTTTTATGCGGGTTGATTTTGATACTTTTTATTTCCTTTATTTATTTTTTCCGTGCCGACCGGTCTATTTACCGCCGCATGATGCCGGTAATAAATAATCCCAAAGAATACATCACACACCTGAAACCCGGTGAACATCCGCCCAGCGAATCGAAAATTATTAAAGTGGAGTGGTACTTAGATACTCCGCGAACCATTCATAAAGCAAGAGATGTTTCTCACTACACACGTGATTTTATTGAGAATATTTTTAAACGCCATCACTTTGCCGCCGTACTTTCCATATTTGCAGCATTCTTATTTTTAATCGCCATTGGTTTTTTACAAGACTCAAAATTTTTTCAGATACCAGCCGCAGCCAGTATCACTGTTTTCTTTGCTATTCTTATTGGTGTATCAGGCGCCTTCACTTATTTTTTACAAAGCTGGAGTATCCCTTACTTAGCCGGGTTGCTTCTTATGCTCAATCTTTTTTATAAATGGGATTGGATAGATCCTCGCAACAAAGCATTCGGATTAAATTATCAGAATAAAAATGAAAGACCAACCTACAGCCGTGACAGCATCATTGCGCTTGCTTCGCCTGCAAATGTAAAAGCTGACAGCGCTGCCATGATTCAGGTACTTGAAAACTGGAAAAGAAAACAAAATGAAGAGAAACCTTTGTTGGTTATCATCAATACCAGTGGTGGCGGAAGCCGCAGCGCTACATTCACCATGAGTATTCTGCAGCGGCTCGACAGCATTACCCGTGGAGAATTCATGAAAAAA
>JANOJO010000548.1:0-4851 GCA_031418795.1 Bacteroidota bacterium
CAATCAACTAAAAAATTGAAGCCATCTAAAGTAATTACCTGGCTGGTGGGGTGGCGGTCAAATGCCGGTACGGCTGAATTATTTCCAAGAATGGTGACTGAAAGCATGAGTGCAATTTAGGATTTTAGATTTCAGATTTTAGATTTGGGATTACAGTTTGAAACAGATAGTAGAAAACACATTTTTCTTACAGTTTTTTTTATTAAAGTAAATGTACTATCCAGAAGAAATAATCAATTTATGTTCCCCCTTCGGGGGACAGGGGGCTTATCTCCCTTTCAATCTCTTCCATCTGCACAATATCCCATGCTTCGCTTTTGGTGGGGGTGGTATTCATTATTTCCAGCAATTCTATTTTATCAAGAAACTCTTCCACGGGTTTTTGTATTTCACATATAACAAAAGAAACATTGTGCTCATAAAAATTTTGCTGTAACTTAACTAAGTTTTCAGCCGCTTGTTCGTCCAATGATTGAAGTTCTTTCAGGTTGAGGATAATATTTTTCACGTCATATTGAAGGTATGGGAGCAGCAAATCAGGGAGTTCTGCTGCCATATCAGCAGTAATCGCAGATTCCTCAACCGTGATGGCATGAAATTTTTCTTTGGTATCCGTTTTGACTTTCATACAACTAAGTTTATCAACAGTACGTTTATAAATAGAAAGTAAATAGAATAGAAATAAACAGCTTCCAAAAATATTTGTTATTATTGTATCACAAGCAATTATCTAAAAAATGGATAACAATTTTTCAACCCAGGTTAAAGAGATTATTTCTTTCAGCAGGGAAGAGGCACTCAGGCTCGGAAATGATTTTATTGGGACAGAACACCTGCTTCTCGGATTGATTAGAGAAGGGGAAAATACTGCCATTAAGATTTTAAAAAGTTTCAATATTGACCTTTACGAACTGCGCAAAGAAATAGAACTTGCCGTAAAAGATAAGACAGGTAAAAATATAGCCAATATTAACAGCCTGCCACTAACCAAGCAGGCAGAAAAAGTAATCCGGGTGACAGTACTGGAAGCAAAAGCATTGAAAAGCGCAACCGTAGAAACCGAACACCTGATGCTTTCCATTTTAAAAAACAAAGAAAATATTGCTACGCAAATACTGAATCAGTTTGATGTGGATTACGATCTTTTCAGAAACGAACTGGGTGTGGTAAAAAGTAATGAACCCCGCGCCGATTTTTCTGATGAGAACGATGATGACTTTGATGAGGAAAAGAAATTTTCTCAATCAAAAGGCAGGCAGGCTGCTGCTGGCACTGCAAAAAGTAAAACTCCGGTATTAGATAATTTTGGCCGGGATATTACAAGGCTTGCAGAAACCGGCGCACTTGATCCCATTGTGGGCAGGGAAAGAGAAATTGAAAGAGTATCACAAATACTTTCCCGCCGCAAAAAAAATAATCCCATACTTATTGGCGAACCGGGTGTGGGTAAAACCGCAATCGTAGAAGGATTGGCCTTGCGTATTGTACAAAGAAAAGTATCGAGAGTGCTGTATGATAAAAGAGTAGTCTCACTTGATCTTGCTGCACTTGTTGCCGGTACTAAATACCGCGGTCAGTTTGAAGAGCGGATGAAAGCCATCATGAATGAGTTGGAAAAGAACCGTGATGTTATTTTATTTATTGATGAAATACATACCATTGTAGGCGCTGGTGGAGCCAGCGGTTCTTTAGATGCATCAAATATTTTCAAACCGGCATTGGCCAGAGGTGAGTTGCAATGCATCGGCGCATCTACTCTCGATGAATACAGAATGTATATTGAAAAAGATGGAGCACTTGACCGTCGTTTTCAAAAAGTATTGGTAGAACCGCCAACCGTGGATGAAACAATCCAAATTCTTACCAACATACAAAGTAAGTACGAGGATTATCACAATGTTTCTTATTCAGTAGAAGCAATTGATGCCTGTGTAAAACTGAGTGACCGTTATATGACTGACCGCCTGCTGCCGGATAAAGCAATAGATGTAATGGATGAAGTGGGAGCCAGGGTGCATTTGAAAAATATAAATGTGCCGCCAAATATTATTGAGTTAGAAAAAAAGATAGAAGATGTAAAGAATGAAAAGAATCGAGTTGTAAAAAGTCAGAAGTTTGAAGAGGCTGCTTCTTTGAGAGATACGGAAAAACGACATGCAGAGGAATTGGAGAAAGCTAAAGCAGAATGGGAAGAAGAAAGCAAGCATAAAAAATATCCTATTGGTGAAGAAGAAATAGCTGAAGTAGTAAGTATGATGACGGGCATTCCTGTAAAGAGGATGGTGCAGGCCGAAACAGAAAAACTGCGCCGCATGGCAGATGATATGAAGAGTATGGTGGTGGGACAGGAAGATGCAATTTCCAAAGTGGTGAAGGCCATTCAAAGAAACCGTGTTGGATTGAAAGATCCGAAAAAACCGGTTGGCTCATTTATTTTCCTTGGCCCTACCGGTGTTGGTAAAACAGAATTGGCTAGGGCATTAGCAAGATATATGTTCGACAGTGAAGATGCGCTGATCCGTATTGATATGAGTGAGTACATGGAAAAATTTACTGTAAGCCGGTTGATTGGCGCCCCTCCCGGCTATGTGGGTTATGAAGAAGGCGGCCAATTGACTGAGAAAGTACGCCGCAAACCTTACTGTGTTATTTTACTGGATGAAATAGAAAAAGCACACCCCGATATTTATAATATATTATTACAGGTGCTCGATGATGGTCAGTTGACAGATGGATTGGGAAGAAAAGTGAATTTTAAAAATAGTATGATCATCATGACCTCCAATATCGGTGCCCGCCAATTAAAAGATTTTGGCGACGGAGTGGGATTTGCCACTGCTGCAAAATCGCAGAACCAGGATGAAAATAATAAAGCGGTTATTGAAAAAGCGCTGAAGAGAACATTTTCGCCAGAATTTTTAAACAGGATAGATGATGTGGTGATCTTTAACTCACTTACAAAAGAGCACATCTTCCAGATCATTGATATTTTAATGACAAGTGTGATGAAGAGGCTCACCAATCTTGGATATAGTATGGAACTTACAGAAGAAGCCAAAAATTTTATTGCAGATAAAGGGTACGATCAGCAATTTGGCGCCCGTCCATTGCACAGAGCCATTCAGAAATACCTGGAAGACCCGCTGGCAGAAGAAATTCTTTCCATGCAGGTAAAGCAAGGTGATGTGCTGGTAGCTGACCTGGATAAAGAAAAAAGTAAAATATTATTTACGCTGAAAGAAAAGAAAGAAGAAAAATCTGAAGTATAAAAAAATATTTTTATTCAAATGGTTTGCCCGGATGTAAAATTCATCCGGGCTTTTTTATTCCCATCAAATCATGGTTCTTTGCAATATGAAAAAATATGCAGTGATAGTGGCAGGCGGCTCAGGTACACGAATGGATAGTGAATTGCCCAAGCAATTTATTTTATTGAAAAACAAACCGGTACTTTATTATACACTTAAAATTTTTCTGGAATCTTATAAAGACATGCAGATAATTTTAGTGTTGCCTGCTGATTTTACAAATTTGGGACTGCAAATTATTGATGCATGGTTTGATAAAGAAAGAATAAGGGTAACAGCCGGCGGCGATACAAGATTTCAATCGGTAAAAAATGGATTGCAGTTAGTGGATGAAGATTCTATTGTGTTTGTACATGACGGTGTTCGTTGCCTTATAACTGTTGATTTAATACATCGTTGTTACCAGCAGGCGTTGGAAACCGGTACAGCTATTCCGGTAATTACCAGCCGGGATAGTATTCGAGTTATTACAGCAGATGGTAATAATGCTTTTGACAGAAATAAAATTATGCTGGTGCAAACGCCACAAACTTTTCACAGTAAAATTTTACTGCCTGCTTTTAACATTGACTACAATGACAAGTTTACAGATGAAGCTACTGTAGTGGAAGCCTACGGCATAAAAGTTACCTTAGTTGAAGGCGAGGAGAATAATATTAAAATTACAAGGCCGCTTGATTTAATGATAGCTGAAAAGATATTAAATAAAAATTAAACAAATCTGTACCCATGCAGAAACTCTTCCACACTCATTTTTTTCTTTCCTTCTAATTGCAATTCTTTTACATGCACATAACCATTGCTGCATTTAAATTTTAAAAAAGTTTTAGTATCTGTAATGAATGTCTCTAAAGCCCCTCCTTCGGAGAGCCTGTCCCGACTATTCGGGAGGTTTGGGGAGGCTTCTTTTTCACTTCGATAAATTTTCAACATCTTATTATTTAAAAAAGTATAAGAACCGGGAAAAGGGGAGAGCCCTCTTATCAGGTTATGAACTTCGTCAACTGTTTTTGTAAAATCTATTTTGCATGTTTCAGTAAAAATTTTAGGGGCATGCCGTAGTGAGTGGTGAGTGGTCAATGGCGAATGGGGTGCTTCAATTGAAAATTGAACATTGAGCATTGATCGTTGAGCATTTTCCTGAGAAATTTCTTTCAATGAACCATCAACTAATCCTTTCACTGTATCAACTAAAGCTCTTGCTCCAATCTCTTTCAACCTGTCATGCACTTCACCCGCAGTTTCATTTTCGCCAATAAAAAAACTTTCTTGCATTAAAATATCGCCGGTATCTATTTCATGTTTCAGTTTGAAAGTAGTTACGCCGGTTTCTTTTTCTCCATTAATCACTGCCCAGTTGATGGGTGCTGCGCCGCGGTACTGCGGCAATAAACTTCCGTGAAGGTTAATTGTTCCCAACGGAGGCATATTCCAAACTACTTCTGGTAACATACGGAAAGCAACGACTATTTGCAAATCGGCATTCAATGATTTAAGTTCAGCAAGAAACTCAGGGGCTTTTAATTTTTCGGGTTGCAGAATT
>JANOJO010000549.1:0-1713 GCA_031418795.1 Bacteroidota bacterium
AAAAATCAAAATGCGGGTTCCTGCTGCGGCGCCACCGGGTGCGGCAGTGATGAGGTGTATAGTATTATGTCAGACGATTATACTAAACTTGATGGATATGTTGCAGATGCTGATTTAGGATTGGGTTGCGGCCTGCCCACAGAATTTGCTCAAATTAAAGAAGGCGATATTGTAATTGATTTGGGAAGCGGCGCCGGAAACGATGCGTTTATTGCAAGAAGAATAGTTGGCGAAAGGGGAAAAGTAATCGGCATTGATTTTACAGAAGCAATGATTGGCCTTGCAAGAGAAAATGCAGAAAAATTAAATTTTCATAATGTTGAATTCAGACAGGGTGATATTGAGAGCATGCCGGTTACAGCAAACAAAGCAGATGTAATTGTGAGTAACTGTGTATTGAATCTTGTTCCAAACAAACATAAAGTATTCAGTGAAATTTACCGGGTGCTGAAACCCGGAGGACATTTTTCCATTTCTGATATTGTACTGGAAGGTGAGCTGCCGGCTAAATGGAGAGATGTAGCCGAACTATATGCAGGTTGTGTGTCAGGCGCCATTCAAAAAAAAGAATATCTCGGCATTATTGAAGAAGCGGGGTTTAAAAATATAATCATTCAGAAAGACAAAGCCATTCATATTCCCGATGAAATACTGGCGGAATATTTAAATGAAAATGAAATCAGCGACTATAAAAAAGGCACCGTGAAAATAACAAGCATCACCGTGTTTGCAGAAAAACCGGCTAAAGATGACAGAAATTGTTGTGAACCCGGTAGCGGCTGTTGTTAGTATTTTTTTTATCACTATAAAAGTAAAGCCATGAACACAAACACGAAAGACCCCGGTAACGGCGGTTGTTGCGGCGGACTCACAGACATGGGTTGCTGTTAAAAAAAGGAGCTGTGAACAGGGGCTCCTCTTTAATTTTACAACTATGGAAAATAATATTTCTTACCCCACTTTAGGGGATGGGGGCAAAAAGAAACTCCTTTTTGTCTGCGTAGAAAACAGTAACCGATCACAAATGAGCCAGGCATTTGCAAAAATGCTTGGCGGCGAAAATGTGGAAGCTTTCAGCGCCGGCAGTAAACCATCCGGCATTGTAAATCCAAAAGCAATTGCTTCCATGAAAGAGCTCGGTTATGACTTAAGTAACCACGACAGCAAATCTTTGAAAGAAGCAGAACCGTTTGCACCGTTTGATGCAGTGGTAACCATGGGATGCGGCGACGCCTGCCCCTGGATGCTCGCCAAAAAATTTATTGACTGGGAAATTCCGGATCCCAAACACATGGAGCCGGATGAGTTTAATAAAGTAAGAGATTATATACGTGATAAAGTACAGGAGTTATTGCAATCTCTTTAGTTTTGCTCTAAATTTTTTCTTTGCAGCAACCCATACTTTCTGCCCGCACTTATTATTTCCTTTTCTTTTTGCTTGCGTTGGTCTATATAGCCGGACTTTTTGTGCCGCTTATGGATAATGACTCCGGCCATCATGCCAATATTGCTTTGCGCATGTACCTTACCGGCGACTATGTTACACTTTTTGACCAGCGGGGCGACTATATCGATAAGCCACATTTTCTTTTCTGGACCTCGGCACTGAGTTATCATATTTTCGGCGTCACAGCATTTGCATATAAATTTCCCTCTTTTCTTTTTACCATACTGGGCACCTATTCCATTTTTCGTTTGGCAAAAGAATTGTAC
>JANOJO010000550.1:0-2521 GCA_031418795.1 Bacteroidota bacterium
AAAGTGAAAGAATACTTAGATGAAGAACTTGATTTTGCCACTTACACTGTAAATAATTTTGACTACAAAGAAAATAAAGGTGAATTGCCGGGGATTGACGAAAAACTTTCGGTAACTGTTGATCATTACGCTACCATCAGCGGCAAAAGATTATTTATTATTCCAAACATCATGACAAGATCTCACCGCAAGCTGAAAGCAGATACTGCAAGAAAATATGATTTAGAACTCAACTACGAATATAAAGATGTTGACAAAGTGGAAATAGAAATACCCGCAGGCTACAAACCAGAATCCATTCCGCAGGATGCAGTTATTGAAAGTGAATTTGGAAAATACAGCGCCTCCGTAAAATTGGAACAGAATAAAATTATTTACCTGCGCAGTATGGAGCAGTACAGCGGTTCATTTGCAAAAGGCCGTTATGAATATATGGTAAAATTTTATGATGCCATTTATAAAGCCGACCGTAACAAAATAGTTTTTGTAAGAACGGAAGAAGAAGTAAAAAAACCTTTTTGATTTTTTAGTTTGCTTCGGCTCGCCGGCAACAATCATTTTAATTCAACATATTTATCGGCAAGCCTCGCAAGGACGAAGACTCCGGGACTTTGAAAATTTCTTTAAGCCTCGTCCTGTATTCGTCCTTGCGAGGCCGTCAAATAAAACAATATGACATATTTAGTTAAGGAGGCCGAAGCAATCTAAACTACCCTTTTACGGCAGGGGTTTACTCTTCTTCAAGATGCAGCCGGTGAAATAACCGGTGAATAGCCGGTGCAAGTATAATACCCAGGTTGGTAATAAAAACCACACCGCTGAATATGGCATAAAAAGAAGAGAACCATTTCCCGCCTTCAGTAGTTATTACCACCACGGGCCCCATACCACTTAATATCATAGCGGCATTGTGAAATGCATCGAGCCAGCCAACACCGGCTGTATAATGATAGCCGGTAGTGCCTATCAAAAGGCAAACAACTATGACAAGCAGGGCAATTACAAGGTTTGATAAAATCCGCTTGTAAAATGTTTTCATCGGAACTAATCTCTGTTTCTTATGCTCGTACATGAGTTTTAATTTTCAATCAAGGTAGCTAAGATCTATTTATAAAATTATTATTTGTTTGAAATAAATCCTTAGATATTTTGAAATTAGACAGCGATAATAATTTCAATATATTTGATTTCAATAAATTCTTTTTATGAAAAAATATTTCACCCACATCATTATTCTTTTTGCAGTTGGCTTGATAGCCTGTTCGCAAAGCGATTCTCAAAAAGCTGAACTGGTTTTAAACAATGCAACAGTTTACACTGTAAATAAAAACCAGCCAAGCGCAGAAGCAGTGGCTGTAAAAGATGGAAAAATTATTTTTACCGGAAGCAATGAAGATGTAAAAAACTATATTGACAGTAAAACTGAAGTGATAGATTGTAAAGGTCAGTTTGTAATGCCCGGTTTTATTGAAGGCCATGGGCATATTCATGGTCTCGGTTCTTCATTGGTAAACCTGAACCTGATGAATGTAAAAAATTGGGATGAAATAGTTGCCATGGTGGCTGAGGCTGTAACAAAAGCAAAACCCGGCGATTGGATAATTGGCCGCGGATGGCACCAGGAAAAATGGAATCCTGCTCCTGCAAAAAATTACCTGGGTTATCCTTATCATGAAGAACTGGATAAAGTTTCTCCAAACAATCCTGTTATTTTATCTCATGCAAGTGGTCATAGCAGTTATGTAAATGCAAAAGCAATGGAACTTGCCGGCATAAATACAAACACAAAAAATCCTGGGGGCGGTGAAATAGTAAAAGATAAAAGTGGCGTAATTGTTGGCGTGCTTGCAGAAACTGCACAGCGACTTGTTGGCAATGCTTATGGCAGTTGGGTAAATAAACAATCTGAAGCTGAACAAAAAGCTAAATGGATTGAGAGTATAAAGTTGGCTGAAGAAGAATGTTTGAAAAAAGGTGTTACCAGTTTTCAGGATGCAGGTTCTTCATTTGAACAAGTACAGGGTATGAAGGAACTGGCTACGCAGGGAAAATTAAATATGCGCCATTGGCTGATGGTAAGAGATGATAATACATCACTGCGTGCCCATGCAAATATTTTTCCAATAGTAAATGAAGGAAATGGTTTTCTTACTGTGAAAGCTGTAAAGGTTTCTCTGGATGGTGCATTGGGTTCTTATGGCGCCTGGTTGCTGAAGCCATACACTGATCGTGCCGGTTGGGTAGGAGAAAATACTTTCAATATAGATTCATTAAAAGCCATTGCAGATTTTTGCTGGAAAAATAATTTACAACTTTGTGTACATGCTATTGGTGATAAAGCCAACCGGGAAGTGATAAATATTTATGCAGAACAAATTGGAAAAGATAAAAACAAGGATCATCGTTGGCGGGTAGAGCATGCACAGCATGTAAACCCGGCAGAGATTACAAGGTTTAAAGAATGGAGTGTGATTGCTTCCATGCAGGGCATCCATTGCACAAGTGACGCACCTTTTGTTCC
>JANOJO010000551.1:0-5194 GCA_031418795.1 Bacteroidota bacterium
AAAGCAATTTTTTTATTCCCTGCTTTCCATTGATTTACTTTTTTTATTAAATCATCTCTCCATAAAATTTTTGCTTCAGGTGCTTCCGTCAGTTTCAAGTGGTTTTATTTTTTTATTGAACCGTGAAATTAAAATAAAACAGATTAACCCACCCACCATTACAATAAATGTTTGTGCACTCCACATCAGCCAGCCGGATGCTGTGCCGGTAGTGTCAGGATTTAAACCATACAATCCTAATAATTGTGCAATCAGCAGGGGGTATGCACCAATGCCGTTCGGCGTTAAAATCATTCCGACAGTTCCAACAGCCAGTGTGGTTAATCCGCCGGCAAGGCCAAGTACCTGTGTTTCCCGTAAAGCAAAAAGACCTAAAACAGATGCCAGGAAATACATTGTCCAGATCAATAAACTGTGAAAAATAAACCACCCTTTGTGTTCCAGATTTTTTATACTGGATAAACCATGCAATATGTTTTTGATAACTGTTTTTATTTTTGAAACAAGATCAATATGACCAAAGCGTTTTAAAATAAAATAAAAAATAAGCAGCAATAAAAGAAAAGCACCCACCCAGATAGTAAGTTTTGTTACGGACAGGTTTCCTGTTTTATCCTGGAAAAAGTCTATCAGCATATTTTTCATGTACTGGCTAAAAATTTCTCCCTGGAAAATAATGGCAAGTAAAAAAACAAGCAGCAGGCATACCAGATCAACTGCACGTTCTACAAGAATAGTTCCGATCAGTTTATCAACTTTTACTTTTTCATACCGGGCCAGTATAGTGCATTTAAAAACTTCGCCAAGCCTGGGGGCACCGGTATTTACTAAGTAACCAATCATCACTGCTGCAAACACATTATTAATTGATGGTTTGTAACCGAGTGGTTCCATCAGCAACTTCCAGCGAATGGCACGGCTGTAGTGTGACAATAATAAAATAAGTATAACAGGAATTATTACCCATTTGCGGCCACGGGCCACAGCGCCTTTTATTTGCAACCAATCATCATGACTAATATTTCTTACAGAAAGCCAGACAAAGAAAACGCCAAGGGCAAGAAAAAAAATGTATTTGGCAATTGTGAGGAAATTTATTTTCATAAAAGGGAATAAGGCTTACTCATTTTATTAAGTTGCTACCGAAATTAAGCATTGATTTTTATTGAACCTAACTCTTAATTTATTTTTATATTATCAATCAAACGAACCTCATCAATAAAAGCGGCGGCAAGTGCAATAGCTTTTTGATTGACATCCCAGTTATCAATTCGTTCAAGTGTTTCAGCATTTGCCAGTTCAATATAGTCTGTTTTGAAACCAGCATTGTTTAAATTTAAAATTGCGGTTTGTATCAGCGTATCAATTTTACCAGGTACTATATTTTCTTTTATTTGCTGAAGAGTTTTTGCAATTAACGGCGCCATTTGTCTTGCATCTGTACTTAGTCTTGTATTGCGGCTGCTCATAGCTAGCCCATCCAGCTCCCGCATGGTTGGCACTATCTCTGTATTTATATCTTTATCAAGTTGTGTTAATGACAGCAGTTTTTTTATAACCATGCATTGCTGGTAATCTTTTTGACCTATATATAATGTATGGGGTAAAATAATTTGCAATAGCCTGTGAACTACCTGGCACACCCCCTGGAAATGGCCGGGGCGGAATTTTCCTTCTAAAACAGTTTCAAGAAACCCGATATTATAATCAGGCTGGTTTTGAATTCCCTGTGGATAAATTTCAGAGACCGGCGGCAGAAAAAGAATATTGCAACCGGCTGCTTCAAGCAGCAGAATATCTTTTTCAATTGTAACCGGATATTTTATAAAATCAGCATCATCGTTGAACTGGGTGGGGTTTACAAAAATGCTACAGACAGTAATATCGTTTCGTTCAACTGATTTTTTTATGATTGCCAGGTGCCCGTGATGCAGGGCGCCCATTGTAGGAACAAACCCTGTTTGCTTCCGGTTTTTTTTCTTTTCAAAAAGAAGTTGAGACAAAGCATCTGCTTTTTTAATAATAATCATAAAAGTTCTAATTAAGACTGGATGGCTTTTCGGGAATCAATATCGGAATAAAATGATTAGTTTTGCCGCCATCCCAAAAATTCCATGCAGAAATATTCAAATCCGGGATTTCATTAAAAAGCATAAGATGTCATCAAAGAAAAGAATTTTGTTCATTGCCAACGAGATGTCGCCTTACCTGGAACTGACCGAGTTTGCAGAAACCGTGAACAGGCTGGCAATAAAATCAAATGATACAGGATTAGAAGTGCGGTGTATAATGCCCCGGTTTGGTGTTATTAATGAACGCCGCCACCGCCTGCATGAAGTGGTTCGCCTGTCCGGCATCAATGTGTCCGTTGATAATGATGATATGCCCCTGCAGATAAAAGTAGCATCGCTGCCAAATGCAAGGCTTCAGATATATTTTTTGGATAATGAAGATTTGTTCAGAAGAAAATTTGTATTTACTGATGAACATGAAAAATGGTATGACGACAATGATCTCCGTACAATCTTCTTTTGCAAAGGAGCATTGGAAACCGTAAAGAAATTTGGCTGGCCTCCTGATATTATACATTGCAGCGGCTGGATGACTGGATTGATTCCTGCTTATTTAAAAACTGTTTACAAAAAAGAACCCGTTTTTTCTCATAGTAAAATAGTATTCACCATCGGGCAAAATACATTTAAAGAAAAACTTGGCAGCGGGTTTTTGAAAAAAGCTTTGATTCATGCAAGCATAAAGGAAAAAGATCTGGAAGCTTTTAAAGATGCAAACAACACAGCCATGTTTCGCGGCGGTGCATCGTATGCTGATGCCATTACATTTGGCGCTGAAAAAATTGAAAAGAAACTTGCAGATGAGTTTACAAAAGTCCGCGGCAAAAAAACTTTACCCTATAATGCTGCATCTGATTTAACAGACTATTTACAATTGTATAACGACCTTGCGGGCAAATAATTTTCAATAAAAAACACCTAATTGTTTAATAAAATTTAATCTGTGAATAAACGATTTTTACTCGCCTTCATTCTTTGCCCGGTTTTAATTCTTTCCATTTTTTCCTGTAAAAAAATTAATGAATCAACCACCCTTGGTGATGATGTAATACCAGGAGTGGATGGTATAACCACTTTTGAAACCACGCTGCCAGTGGAAGTGTATAATGGACTTTTTGATGGCGTGACAGATTCAATTGAAATGCCTGCTACAGAAGATCACATGCTGGGAAATATCAGCAACGATCCATTATTTGGAAAAACAAATGCACAAATATTTCTTGAGTTAAAGCCTTCTTTTTCACTTGGCAAATGGACTTTCTCGGGTATAGTAAATAAGGACAGCCTGCATCTTGATTCAATAGTTATGGTATTAGGATGGCATGGCACTTATGGTGATACTACTTTACAGCAGCGGGTAAGGGTGTATGAAATGAATCAATCCAATGATTTCAAATATGATACTTCGTACCAGATAAGGCAACAATATTTTACTTATTCCAATCTGCTGGGCACAAAAGATTTTTTGCCTTCCTCACTTAATGATACCGTAAAAGCTTTCAGAGATACAGCGGCTAATCAACTTCGCATAAGGCTTAGTGATAATTTTGGCAACCGGTTGTTGAAAGGCAGCGACTATGATTCTACCAAAGCTTATAGATCCGATTCCGCATTCAGAACTTATTTCAAAGGATTTGCACTTGAAGCCGATGCATCACAGGGAAATGCATTAATGACTTTCGGGCTTGCATCCGAACCTAATACCAAGCTGGCTATTTATTATCATTTTGATAAAAATGGTAAATCAGATACCACGGTAAGTTATTTTGAATTCAACACCATTTCTGCGCACCATAATTATATTAATAGAAATCTTGCAGGAAGTCCAATACTCGCTGCACAGGGAGGTACTAATCCTGATGATTATGCATACCTGCTGAATGTACCCGGAAGTTTTGCCACCGTAAAAATTCCCGGACTGAGAAACTTAGACAACCGGATTATACACCGTGCAGAACTCATTATGGAAGAAGTGTATGATGTATCAGATAAAAATTTTATTCCACCACAGGCATTATATCTTGATTTGTTTGACTCTTCTTTATTAAAATATAAATCGGTGCCTTATGATTTTGTGCCTGATAATTCAGGAGTAGCCTTTAGGCAATTTGGCATGTATGGAAGAGATGGAGTGGATGGATCTGGTAATACAATCAGAACCTGGAAATTTAATGTATCGAGGTATGTACAAAATATTTTAACTAAGAAAGAGCCTTTACATAATTTCAGGATAATCACTCATCGTATAGTTTCAAACAAATTCAGAGTTGACAATGGTAACAATAGCGGCGCATACCAGGATATTACAATTCCGGTAAATTCATTATTTACTGTTGGCCGGGTAAGGTTGGGTGGCGGCAATCACCCCACACAAAAAATGCGGCTAAGGATCATTTATTCAAAATTATAATTGGCAAATAAGATTTGTGTATAAAGTCCCGAAAACTGCGGGGCTTTTTTATTAAGCACAATCCTATCTTTGCGACCTGAAAAAATGCAATCGGTAGTTTAAATAGTTTGAATAAATATTAAATAGAAAATTTTAAATTTAAAATAAACATGCCTTACTTATTTACCTCAGAAAGTGTATCCGAAGGACACCCGGATAAAGTGGCTGACCAGATCAGCGATGCACTCATTGATAATTTTCTTGCTTATGATCCGCAGAGCAAGGTAGCCTGCGAAACCCTGGTAACTACCGGCCAGGTTGTTTTAGCTGGTGAAGTAAAATCTAAAAGTTATTTAGATGTACAGGATATTGCCCGGGAAGTGATTCGTGAAATAGGTTATACAAAATCAGAATACATGTTTGAAGCGAATAGCTGTGGAATTCTTTCTGCTATTCATGAACAAAGCCCTGACATAAACCGTGGCGTGGATCGCCGCACAAAAAAATTGAGCTTTGAAGCCAAGGCAAATGCACAGGGAGCCGGCGACCAGGGAATGATGTTTGGCTATGCTACCAAAGAAACGGATAACTATATGCCGCTGGCATTAGATCTTGCACATAAAATATTAAAAGAACTTTCAAAAACAAGACGTGCCGGTAAAGAATTGAAATACCTGCGCCCCGATGCAAAGAGCCAGGTAACGATTGAGTATGATGATAACAATACGCCAAT
>JANOJO010000552.1:0-13524 GCA_031418795.1 Bacteroidota bacterium
GATGCAATGGTTTCATAACTGCTCATCAATTCAACACCCGATGTTGGCATCAGGCTTATTAAACCAGCAATGGCGGCTACGATCAAAACCAATAAAACTATTTGTGTTTTTTTCATTTTTAAATTTGCTTCGCAAAGTTAGGTCAATTAGTTTCAAAAAATCCATGAGAATATGAAGAAGTGTGGATGTAAACAGGACTAAAGCCAAGCCAAGAAAAACATTTTTACCAGATTTCCTTCTCCCGATTTCTTATTTCCAAAATCTCCTGCTTACCTTGCACATCTTTTTTGAACATCCTTATCATGACTGATTTTTCAAAATTTGACCCCAACACCACCGGCAATCCAAACAATACAATTTTTGGTTTGCCATTTAAAGAAGATGATGCCCGCTTAGTAATACTGCCCGTGCCCTGGGAGGTAACTGTAAGTTATATACCCGGAACTGCCCGTGCACCTGAGCATATTTTTGCGGCCAGCCTGCAGGTGGATATTTATGACCCTGATGTACCCGAAGGCTGGAAGCAGGGTTTCTTTATGAAAGATATTGACAGAAAAATTTTATTTAAAAGCGATTATTTGCGCAAAGAAGCCGAGTTGTTCATTGATTATATTTCGAAAGGCGATGTAGTGGAAGACAACCAGTTTATGACAAAAACATTGAAAGATGTAAATGAAGGTGGTGTGTTTTTGAACAACTGGGTGTATGAGCAAACAATTTCATTACTCAACCGGGGCAAGTTGGTTGGCCTGCTTGGCGGCGACCATAGCACACCGCTTGGATATTTTAAAGCTATTGCAGAAAAGCATGGCAATTTTGGAATACTTCAGATAGACGCTCACTGCGATCTTCGCAATACCTATATGGGTTTTGTTTATTCTCATGCAAGCATTATGTACAATGCGCTGAAAGAAATTCCTGAAGTGGAAAGATTGGTACAGGTGGGTGTAAGAGATTACAGTGAGGCGGAATGGGAATATATTTTCAACAGCAATTACCGTGTCATCACTTATTTTGACCGTGAATTGAAAGAAAGAATTTATGAGGGACAAACCTGGCAACAGATAGCCGATGAAATAGTAAGCAAGCTGCCCGAAAAAATATTTATCAGTTTTGATGTGGATGGTTTGGATCCAAAACTTTGTCCCAACACCGGCACGGCAGTAGCAGGCGGCCTGGAAACCGAACAGGTATTTTATATTTTTAATAAAATAATTAAAAGCGGGAAAAAAATAGTTGGTTTTGATTTGAATGAAACCGGTGTAGGCGAAACCGACTGGGACAGTAATGTAAGTGCACGGATACTTTTTAAGTTGTGTAATTTGCTGGTAGCATCGAATACGTGAGAGGTGAGTGGTGAGTTACGAGTTGTGAGTTATGAGCGAGAGCCATTCAAATTAAATATTCCTTTTACACATGTACATGCTCCTTTTGTTTTTCATTAATTATTTTATGCAATGAGAAAATTTGTTTTCATTTTAAAAAATGAAAAATTAAAAAATTACCTGCTCATCAGTCAACTATTAGTTTTATTCAACCTGTTGGGTTTTGTTTTTCTTTTAATAAATAATGAAGAAGGTTTGGGTAAAAATTTTGTTTTATTGTTTTCAATTAGTATTACGGCTGCTTACATTTTTTTTGCAGTATTAAAATTTGTTTTAAAAAAAAATATCCCGGATTTTTTACACCGCATTGTATTCTGTCTGTGCGCCTCTGCCTGGTTAAAGGAAGGATATTGGTTGCTGAGCATTTTACTTGTTGTTTTTGTTTTGTTTGATATACTTGCTCACAGAAAATTAATAGTAACCATCACAGAAAAGAAAATTATTTTACCAACGGTGCCAAAAAAAGAAATTGAATGGACCGAACTCAACAACCTTATTCTTAAAGATGAATTATTAACCATAGATTTCAAAAACAACAAACTCTTTCAGCATATTATTTTTAATTCAGAGGATGATATTGATGAAAAAGAATTTAACGACTTTTGCAAATCAAGATTGACCATTGACCATTGACCATTGACCATTGACTATTGACCATTGACTATTGACCATTGACTAATTGACTTAATAACTAAAATGACTCTTACACCCTCTCCATACATTCTCTACTCTGACGGCAAAGGAAATATTTTTGAAGACATATCATTATATGCCACGGGCCGCAGCGGATGGGATGCTGTGCCTGTACCCGAAGATGAATGGATAGAATTACCAAATGGCGGTTCTCTCTATGAATTACCCGGCAGAAAAGGAATTGGTATTGATGTGCAAACCGGTGAAATGCGTTTATGTGAAAAAGGCTGGGCTGTTGCTGCATTTATTCCACCAGCATATACTGGTTTATATCTATCGGCTTATGAAACAGGAAAAGATGCACCCATACTTCCTTTGTTTTGTTATACTGCTTCTGGTTGGTTTAATAATAAATTTTATGTGCCTGCAATAAGAATAGAAAATGACATAAGACAGGAAAGTGCAGGTTATGATAAACAGAAAATTGAATCCGGAACAAATACTTTACTGAAAGCTTATCCGCATAACCGGCTTGTAAAACATTTGATGGAAAATTGCTGCATGACTTATCATTGTCCTGCTGCCAAAAATTTTGCAATGGGAAGATGGGAATGTCCGGTGCCTGTTTCGCCTGCATGTAATGCAAACTGTGTTGGATGTATTTCATTGCAGCCGGATGAAGAAACTATTGTATCAACGCAAGACCGGCTAACATTTAAACCAACAGCCGAAGAAATTGTTGAGTTTACAGTGCCGCATCTGGAAACTGCACCGTTTCCAATTATAAGTTTTGGCCAGGGTTGTGAAGGTGAACCGCTGCTGATGTGGGAAACTATTTGTGATGCAATCATTGAAATAAGAAAACATACGGATAAAGGAAGTATCAATATTAATACCAACGGTTCCAATCCTGAATCGGTAAGAAAACTTTGTGAAGCCGGATTGAATTCAATACGAGTAAGTACCAACTCTGCACGCCGGGAAATTTATATGCCCTATTACCGCCCTAATAATTATCAGTTTGAAGATATAGTTGAAAGCCTGAAAGTGGTAAACAGTTTTGGTGGATGGACATCTATCAACTATTTTGTTTTTCCCGGCATGACGGATTCTGTTGCTGAATACGAAGCATTGAAAAAGCTGATAAAAGAAACCGGACTGAAAATGATTCAGTGGCGCAATTTTAATATTGATCCCGACTGGTATCTTGGAAAAATAGGCGTAATAGAAACAGGAGAATGTTTGGGAGTAAAACAATTGATGAAATTGATTCATGAAGAATTTCCTGATTTGAAGTTTGGCTATTTCAATCCTTCTGTGGAAAGAATAAAAGGAAATTTTGAAATGGATTTTGCGCATGGATAATATTTCTATGGATTTGTATCTTTCCGTTTAATGCACGACTCCCGTCATCAAAAACAAATATTCACAGGCATTAGCCTCGCAGTTCTCGCCACTATTATCTGGTCGGGCAATTTTATTGTGGCAAGAGGGGTGATTAAAGATATTCCTCCCGTTACTCTTTCTTTTTACCGCTGGCTTACTGCCACAGTTATATTGCTTCCGTTTGCATGGAAATATTTTGCTAAAGAATGGAAATTAGTAAAGGAAAATTTTCTGTACTTCTTTTTTGTTTCGCTTACCGGCGTCAGCATGTTCAATACATTTGTTTATATAGCCGGGCATTATTCCGAAGCCATTAATCTTGCATTGATTGGCACTACTTCCTCTCCCATCATCTCCGTTATTCTTGCAAAAATATTTTTGAAGGAAAGAATTTCTGTGATAAGAATTATTGGTATGATGGTATGCATTGCAGGTATTTTATTATTGCTGAGTAAAGGCAATTTTTATAACCTCCTTACTTTTTCATTTTCCAAAGGCGACTGGTGGATACTGGCAGCTGCGTTTTCATTTGCCATTTATAATACGATGGTAAAAAAGAAACCGGCAAACATGAACTCAATTAACTTTCTTTTTGTTGTATTTGCCACCGGCACATTACTTCTTGTTCCATTTTATTTTTATGAATTAAAAACATCAGGAGGAATCGCCATTAATTTTTCTAATCTCTCCGTCATCCTTTATCTTGGCCTCGGTGCATCGGTTATTTGTTTTCTACTGTGGAATATTTCCATTGCAAAACTTGGCACGGGCAGAACGGCGCTGTTTGGAAATCTTATACCCGTATTCAGCAGCATCGAAGCTGTATTTATTTTAGGAGAAAAGATAACCTGGATTTATTATACCAGCTTTGCTTTAGTGATAGCCGGGTTATTAATTGCCAATCTTCAAAAAAGAAATTGATAATTTCGGGTACTTTAATTTTTTACGCTGCAGCAATCCATACAAAAAAGAATTCTTCCCGTAATTGTGTTATCACAATTTGCCGGCACCTCACTTTGGTTTGTGGGCAATGCTGTATTACCAGAATTGAAACAGGCATTACAACTGAATCAATATGCAGTAAGCCTTGTTACATCTGCAGTGATGCTTGGTTTTATTGCAGGCACATTGGTATTTGCATTTTTTTCTCTGGCTGACCGCTTTTCCCCGGTAAAATTATTTTTTATCAGCTCATTATTCGGTGCAGTAACCAATGCCGCAGTTGCCTGGCTGGCAAAAGATGCGGCTTCACTTTTTGCATTACGTTTTATCACAGGTTTTTTTATTGCCGGCATTTATCCTGTCGGGATGAAGATAGCTGCTGATTGGTATGAAAAAGGTTTGGGCAAAGCCCTTGGTTTTTTATTGGGTGCATTAATCATAGGCACAGCATTCCCGCATCTTTTAAGAAACAGGGAATTTGATTTACCATGGAAAACAGTTTTATATTTTACTTCGCTATTTGCAACCGTTGGCGGAATACTCATGTTGCTCTTTGTTGGTGATGGACCATTCAGAAAAAAATCAGGTGGCTTTCAGTGGAACGCTTTTAAAGAAATTTTCAGTTCAAAAAAATGGAGGCAGGCGGCATTTGGATATTTTGGTCACATGTGGGAGTTATATACTTTCTGGGGTTTTGTGCCTGTGATATTAAATTTATTTGCAGTTAAGAATAAGATTGAATTAAATATTCCATTGCTGAGTTTCTTAATAATTGCTATCGGGAGTATTGGTTCCATCAGTGGTGGTTATCTTTCTAAACATTGGGGCAGCGCTAAAGTAGCATCGCTTGCATTATTTATTTCAGGTCTTTGTTGTTTTCTTTCACCATTAATGTATCAAATTCCACTTCCTGTTTTTATAATTTTTCTTTTTGTGTGGGGCTTAACTGTAAGTCCTGATTCACCACAATTTTCAACATTAGTGGCAATGTATGCACCCGAACATTTAAAAGGAACCGCATTAACCATTTACAATTCTATTGGCTTTTCTATTTCCACTATCAGCCTTATTGTTATTGACAGGGTGTTTTATTCAAATGGATTTTTTGGAGGAACGAATACTTTCCTGTTACTGGGAATCGGAGCATTAGCCGGATTACCTTTCATGATAAGGCTGATCAAGTCGAAATTTTGAAGCTAATTATTATGAGCAAAATATAATTGCTTTTTTAATCAACAACAGACTTTACTTCCCGGGCCTTCCTTCTCCTGGTTTTCCTTCTCCTACTTTTTTACCATTTACAGAAACTGTTACCTTAACCTTAGCGAGGTCTATTTCATCTTTTGGCAAAGTGTTGACAATGGTAGCTGCAGTAAAATCTTCGGGCCAAGAGGGATACTTTCTAAGGGTATCGCAATAGTGATAGTTAATTAAATCTTCAATTTTTGGGGTATAGTCTGCAGCACCTGCTTTTTTTCCATCTTTGGACACCCAATTAACACGTACTGATAATTGTTTCAATGTAATATCGCCTGTAAAATGCAATGCTATCGCTATACAATTGAGATAAATGTCAGTCGGATAGGACGTCCACCAAATTTCGGTTACTTCCACGGGTAAATCAGTTGTACCAGGAGGAGTAAATTTGGTAGAAAATAATATACCGCCAGGTAAAAGCGCCTTCATTACTTCAGGCATCCCGGCTTGAAGGTTGTTCAACTGCATATTTAATTGCTCCAATGTCCCGTTCAGGATATTTAATGTTTCTTTTGTTTCTCCTTGCGTTTGAATCTGTTTAATCATTTTATCAGCTTCGACAGTTCCGTTTTCCAAATTATAATCCTGCAACTGTTTACCTAACCTGTTGATATATGCCAATCCTTTTTTGATCACTTCCCAGTCAATTAGTTGCGGATTACCTGAAATTATTGAAGGGATAGCATTCGAAGCGGCTTTGTAAGCTTCTACTCCACTAAGCCACATGGTTGTAACCTCTTTGGGTACATTCATAGGCGTGATTAATGAGTAGGCCACTGCTTTACATTCATCTACCTGTTCAGGACTAGTACATACCGGCATATTATCAATAGCTCTTTGTGTATTGGTTTTGACTGTAGCTACAACCATATCTTTCTGCAAAGGGTCGTCATAAGAAGGATCATTTTTTTGTACCGCTTCATATTCCTTCAAATCTTTTTTCAAAGCATTTGCCCATGCATTAAAATCTTCAGGGGTTTTCAGCACATTTATCTGCGGACGGAAAGGATCGTTGCTGGTATTATAATCTTCATGCAATGTAGCGCTGACGGAAAAACTTCCGGCAGCATTGCCCGTAATGTTTCTTCGTAATTGAAACGAAAACGAGTCACTTATTGTTTCAGTACCACTCTTTTTACCTGTAGATTGATTAGCTGTATACACTCTTTGCAGATTTCCGCCTTCCATCGTTACAGTGTTTGGATTAAGATTCCGAAGGTCAACACTATACGCAAAATGATCCTCCCATAATAAACCTGAAATAGTAGCCAGCACATAAGATCCCTGCCCCGGCCGGAGATTAGTGTTAGGGCTGCTCAGAGAGATATCAATCAAATTAATCTTAACGCTGCTTAAATTGTATCCCGATATGGGTTGATTCCAGACTTCTTCAGTAACTGTTAATTCACCCGGAACAGCTGTAGCAGGCACATTTATAACAGCCTGGTTGGATGAAAGGCATATAGGTTTTACTGTGAACTGTTGCCCTCTTGAATCCTTAAGTATAAATTTTTCTCCGGGTGAAAATTGCTGGTCGGTATAAACATTCAATGCATCGCCCTTCACCAGCACATTGGATGGAGTGGTAAGCAGCGGAGTTCTGTCCGGTTGCAATACCATCCTTGCCGGCGTTGGGAGAACAGGTGGTAAACTCAGATCAAGTATTTTCACACTGGAAACATTCAACAATTCTATTGGTGTTCTCTGATTCCGGTCAAGGTGAGTTAACCAATCAAAAGTTGTTGGTGTTGCTGACATTGGAATTTTCTGACCATCCAGCATTACAACCAGTTTCAATAATTCTTTCAGGTTCCTGTTTTTTTCTTTCTCCGTCTTACCAGCAGGTTCGGTACTTACTGTTCCGGTTATAGATGCACCGGACAAAGACTGTGGAAGTTTTAATACAATATCTCCATTCGGAGTAGAAAATTTTGTCTCCGACATACCGGATTCATACCTGACAGTGCCATTAAGAGTTTTAGTGACTTGCGCCCAGGTTATTGATGCAGATATCAGCAGGAATAAAGTGAGCACAGCGGTGATGAAGATTGACTTTTTCATAGCAGTGCTTTTCATAAATTTAAGCCATCCATTTAATAATCCTGCACTACTTTTATCAACATTATGAATCAGAAAGTAATTATCGTTGGCTCCACATCCGGTATTGGAAGAAAGTTGGCAGAACTTTATGCAGAGAAAGGAAATAAAGTTGGCATAACCGGAAGAAGAAAAGAATTGCTCACAGAAATTCAGAATCAATTCCCTGAAAAAATAGAAACAGCATGTTTTGATGTAACCAGTACTGAAAATATTTCTTCAATTAATTCTTTGGTTAAGAAACTCGGTGGATTAGATATTCTCATTTACAGTTCCGGTGTTGGCGAACCCAGTAAAGAATTGGATTGGGAGTTGGATAAAATGACTGTTGAAACCAACGTAAATGGTTTTGTTGAAATATCTAATTGGGGATTTAATTATTTTATAAAGCAAGGCCATGGAAGTTTAGTAACTATTTCTTCTATTGCTGCAAACAGGGGAAATAGCTGGGCGCCTGCTTACAGCGCATCCAAGGCATTTCAGAGTAATTATTTTGAAGGTCTTGCCATAAAAGCCCACCGGATGAAAAAAGATGTTTCAGTTATTTGTATTGAACCGGGATTTGTGGATACCAAGATGGCAAAAGGAAATAAAATTTTTTGGGCATTACCCAACGATAAAGCCTGCCGCAGAATAATGGATGCCATTGAAAAGAAAAAAAGAAAATCACATCTCAGTATGCGGTGGTGGCTCGTCGCAAAGTTGATGAGATTGATTCCACACAGCCTCTTTAAACGGATCATTTGAAATTTCTACTTCGGTTTTTGCCCAAAGGTCCAATGGACTCCTTCGGAGGATGCGTTTGGCACAAAATTTTAACATTTCTCCGCAGATAATCTGTGCAAGTTGCATGGCCTTTGCATCGTTAAATCAACATGTGTGTAAAACAATCTTAGTTGTTTAAAAACTCACACCGTTATTTTTGTATGACTTACCACGCAATCATGGCTCAAACTTTTGAGAAAGAAAAAAATCAGCAGGCTTCACTTATCACATTTGGTGTGGCAGTAGCAATGTTACTTACTTTTATTTTTTTAAAATGGCCACTGCCAACCATTGAAATACCACCACAGGAAGCATTTATTGAAATAGAATTGAATCAACCTGAAGATTTTCGTAAAGGCGGTGGCGGCGGCGGAGGCAATCCGGTACAAGCTATCGGCAAAGCCGGTACTGCATACTCTCCTCCACAACCCGGCACATTGGATGACACAAAAGATTTTGAAACTAATGACAAAGATGAAAGTAATGCACCGGTAATAAAACCCGCCAGGCCAAAACCTGAAATAACAAAAGTAAATCCCAATACATCAACAGTAAAGATTACTCCAACGCCAATTATAACACCCCCTGCTCCACCAAAACCAAAAGCTATTGTTGGAAAAACTCTTACTGGTAATGGAACTGGTGGAGGCGCTAAAGATGACTTTGAAAAAAGCGGAGGTAGTGGTACAGGGAATGGTGTAGGAAATGGCAGCGGTAACGGCGGTGGTACAGGAACAGGTTCTGGTGGTGGCAATGGACCGGGCACAGGTATAGGTACCGGACCCAAGAAAGTTAGTGGAAACAGAATTCTGGTAACATCCACTAAGCTGGATGCAGGTGAAAATATTTCGGGAAAAGTGGAAGCGGAAATAAAAGTTTCTGCTGACGGTATCGGAACATTTGTAAGAACAGTAAGAGGTTCGCTGATGAGTGATGGACAGGCAAAAGAAATAATTAAAGACTGGTTAAGAAGAAACCGTTTTAACAGAACAGGAGAAGAATCAGTTGTGGTGTATGAATTTAATATAAGAACAGGAGGATAATTTGTAAAATAATAGTTTTTTGAATGCCATCCATTACAATGAGGTGGCATTCTTATTTTTGCAGCCATCAGAAAATGAATTACTCAGAAACTATCAATTATCTTTTTACCCGCCTGCCCATGTACAGCCGCATTGGCGCCGCAGCATTTAAAAAAGACCTTACCAACACTATTACTCTTTGTAATCATTTAAACAATCCACATACAAAATTTAAATGCATTCATGTTGCAGGTACCAATGGCAAAGGAAGTGTAAGCCACATGCTGGCCGCCATATTGCAAACGGCTGGCTATAAAACCGGGCTTTATACTTCTCCGCATTTAAAAGATTTCAGGGAAAGAATAAAAGTTGGTGGTGAAATGATAAATGAAAATTTTATCATTGATTTTACAGAAAAAATAAAACCGTTGATTGAAAAAATAGAACCAAGCTTTTTTGAAATTACTGTGGCAATGGCATTTGAATATTTTGCCCGGCAAAAAGTGGATGTAGCCGTAATAGAAGTGGGATTAGGAGGAAGATTTGACAGCACAAATATTATCACACCTGAATTATCCATCATCACCAATATTGGTTGGGATCACATGAATATCCTCGGTGATTCATTAGAAAAAATTGCTTTTGAAAAAGCCGGTATCATTAAGACGGGTGTGCCGGTAGTAGTTGGAGAATATTTGCCCGAAACAAAAATTGTTTTTGAAAAAATAGCTGAAGAAAAAAAATCACCTCTGCATTTTGCATCGCAAAAAAGAAATGCGGTGGATTGGAAATGGGAAAATCGTGAATTGATTGTGGAAGTGGCGGAAAAAGATAAAACGGATCATAAAATTTATCAACTTGATCTGCCGGGCATTTACCAATCGAAAAATTTACTGACTGTCCTTGAAGCAATATCTGTTTTGAAAACGATTAATTTCAGCCTGCCTGAACATGCAGTACAAATTGGTTTACAAAAAACAAAAAAAATAACGGGACTTCATGGCCGTTGGGAAATTATTCATGAGCATCCAACGGTAGTTTTAGATGTTGGACATAATGAAGATGGGATAAAACAGATAGTACAGCAAATTGAATTAACTGATCATCACGAATTACACATGATTATAGGCATGGTAAAAGACAAGGAAGTGGAAAAAGTTTTATCGTTTCTTCCCCACTCCGCTCATTATTATTTTACAGAAGCAAATATTCCACGGGCATTGAATGCATCGTTATTAAAACAAAAAGCAGAATCATTCCATTTGAAGGGAGATATTTATGCTGATGTAAATGCTGCAATAAAATCTGCATTATCAAAAGCTTCAAAAGATGATTTGATATTTGTTTGTGGCAGTGTGTTCTTGGTGGGAGAAGTCAGTACCCCAATTCATTAATTTTTTCCAACGCATAGTAAATACAGGTAACATGCATGGATTGAATAATCTTTTGCTCTTTCAGCATTTGTTTCACTTCATCAATAGAATAAAATTCAACAACAATTTCTTCGTTGCTGTCCAATTTCTGTTCACTTACTTTCTTTCCTCCCCTTGCCAGAAACATGTGCATCCAGTTATTGTTGGTAGAAGGATTAGCTGAGGTTTTACCCAAATACTCAAAGGATGAAAATGAGTAACCGGTTTCTTCCAGCAATTCTCTTGCAATGGATTCTTCAAGATTATTATCTGGTTCATCCACACAGCCTCCCGGCAGTTCAATACAAATTTCTGTAATAGCATGTCTGTATTGACGCACCATGACCACTTTATTATCTTCTGTTAATGCAAAAGCAGTTACCCATTCAGGAAATTCATACACATAATACGGGTCAATAATTTTTCCCTGTGGTGATTTGCATTTATCTTTTCTTACTTTAAACCATAAATCAGAAAAAAGATATTCTGAAGAAATAGTTTTCCAATTTAAATCAGGCATGCAATTATTAATTACTAATTATTAATTATTCACCACCCCATTCTTTCTCTTAATGAAGTAATATGTGCCACATGATGCCTGCCATGCCACGCATACATGCCCAGTAAATTCCAGAGGCGGATGGTTTTCTTTTGCTCAGGATGAAAAATAGTATGGTTGTTCCATTGATCATCGGTTACATATTTCAGCGCCTCGTGCCAGCGAAGATGAAGTGCATGTAATAATGTAAGTGAAATATTGACAGGGAGTTTTTGTACATCATTAAATTCAGCCCAAAGCTTTTCATTGTATGGTTTTATAGTTGGGTTATCTTCTGTCAACCCAAGTTTAAAACGGCAATAAGCGTTCATGTGGCTGTCGGCCACATGATGCACTACCTGTTGCACTGTCCAGCCGCCATCACGGTATGGGGTGAACAATTGTTTTTCATCGAGGTTCAGTATAGAATTTTCCAACTGGAGCGGCAAAAATTTTATATCTGCCATCCATTCCACTTTCTGATCTATGGAAAATGGCTGTTGTTTGTATTCTCCAATCGGATAACGATAATCTATTTCTATAACTTTTGACATATAATTAATTTTATTTTTTAAAGTCACCTTTGCAAATTATTCCTCCCGCAGCGAATGTCCCGTCAAATTTATAAACACATCTTCAAGATTTGCATGTTTCATTTCTCTTGGCCTTTCAAATCCTGTTGATACTAATTGATCAATCAGTTTGTCCGGTGATTCCAAGGCGATGATTTTTCCTGCATCTATAATGGCAACACGGTCACAAAGCACTTCTGCTTCATCCATGTAGTGTGTGGTGATGATCAGGGTTGTTCCCTTGTCACGAATACCTCTAACTAAATCCCACAGATTTCTTCTTGCCTGCGGATCCAGGCCAGTGGTTGGTTCATCAAGAAAAACAATTTTTGGATCGTTGATTAACGTGGTGGCTACAGAGAATCTTTGTTTCTGTCCGCCGCTTAATTCTTTCACTTTTGCTTTAGCTTTATCTTTCAGATTCACGGTGTCTAATAAAGCCATTGGATCTGCATCACGATTATAAAGCCCGTTGAACATGGTAATCAACTCAACTAAATTAAGACTGGGATAATAACCGCTGGTTTGTAATTGCACACCGATGATTTTTTTTATTTCATTGGGATCCTTATCAAGATTAAAATTATTTACAAAAACTTCACCGCTTGTTTTTACACGAAGGGTTTCAATAATTTCAAGTGTTGTTGATTTGCCTGCGCCATTGGGACCAAGCAATCCAAAAATTTCACCTTCCTGCACATCAAAACTTATTCCTTTTACCGCCTGGAAATTGCCGTAGTTCTTCACTAAGTCTTTTACTGTTATGATTGTATTACTCATTTGAATTAAATTATAAAACAAGTTCCATTTTTACATCGGCTGTTTCAAAAGGTGAATCTTTTACTTCCACATGCTGAAAACCATATTTCTGATAAAGCCCAACAGCAGTTTGTAATTGATGATTGGAGAAAAGAGAAAGTTTTTTTGCTCCAATCTCTTTTGCTTTGTTCAAACAAGCTTCAATCAAGAGCCGGCTGATTCCTTTACCCTGCCATTTCTCCGTTACACTCATTTTTGCCAGTTCAAATATACCATGTCCTTCATTCATCAAAGCAGCAGTTCCAACAATTTCATCGCCGGCTTTTGCCAGCCAGATAAAACCACCGCGGTTAATAATTGTACCAATCGGATCATTCAGCACCAGCAAATCATGACTCTCGGTCAGGTTGTATTTATCCAGCCATTCAAGATTTAGTGTCTTGAATTCTATATGATATTTTTCGTCGTATGAAATAATTTCGATCATAAAGAAATTCGAAAGTCCCCCTTCGGGGGATTTAGGGGGCTAAACATCCCTCCAACTCTTCCATCATCAATTTACTTCCTACAAAAAAAGGTGAACGCTGATGCAGTTCTGTGGGCTGCACATCTAATATTCTTTCTTTTCCATTGGTGGCTTTGCCTCCCGCAACTTCAACAATAAATGCAAATTGATTGCACTCTTACAGCAATCTTAATTTTCCCTTTGGTTTATCAGTAGTGCCGGGGTACATAAAAATTCCGCCTTTAATTAGG
>JANOJO010000553.1:0-2574 GCA_031418795.1 Bacteroidota bacterium
TTTGTTTTATGTAACTCAGGGCTATGCCGTGCTGAACAATGCAGAAATGCCGATAGTTGCTACTGATAAAGACCTGCCTACCGGACAGGCAGGCAAAAACCAAATGACAATTTTATTGATCAACTTAAGATGAATGCTGAAGCAGCCATTAATAAATTAACTGAAATGGGCGTTGGTGATAAAAACCGTATTGCAGTTGGTGGTCATAGTTACGGTGCATTTATGACAGCCAACTTACTTGCACATACTAATTTATTTAAAGCAGGTATTGCAAGAAGCGGCGCTTACAACAGATCCCTTACTCCATTTGGTTTTCAAAATGAGGACCGCACTTACTGGCAGGCACCGGAACTTTACAATGCTATGAGTCCTTTTAGTTCTGCTGACAAAATAAAAACTCCGATACTGCTGGTGCATGGAGAACTTGATAATAACACCGGCACCTATCCCATTCAAAGTGAAAGAATGTTTAATGCTATAAAAGGACATGGCGGCACGGTAAAATATGTACAGTTGCCTTTTGAAAGCCATGGCTATGCCGGCAGAGAAAATATTTTGCACATGCTGAACGAACAGTTTACATGGTTAGAAAAATATGTGAAGAATGCAGATAAAAATGGAGTGAGTGGTGAGAAGAAGAAGGCGTTTTGATAAAGTTTATTGTTATTCGTTTTTAGTTTTTGGTTATCAGGGTGTAGCCTTCCCTGATTAGTATTAAGGCAACTACAACGACGCAAATAAATTTACAACGCTAAATTTTAAAATTATGTCTCAATCAAAAAAATGCTTTGTAATTACAGGCTTTGGCAAGAAAACCGATTTTCAAACAGGCAGTTCATACGATCTTGAAAAAACATACCAGCTTTTAATCAAACCTGTTTTTACAGAATTGGGTTATGAATGTTTCAGAACCGTTGAGCTGAAATATTCTGGCAATATAGACGTGGAAATGTATAATTACATTTTGAAAGCCGATTTTGTAGTGGCAGACATTTCAACGCTTAATGCAAATGCATTGTATGAACTGGGAGTAAGGCATGCACTTCGTCCGCATACCACCATCATCATAGCTGAAAAATCTTTGCTGGGTGATAAATCAAAAAACATTGAATCAAGGATCCCTTTTGACCTGAATCATAATATCATTAATTTCTATCAGCATGATGGCGGAAGCATCAGTGATGATGAAGCAACCCGATTCAAAATTGTTTTAAAAGAACTGGCAGAAGCACTCATCGGTAAAAATAAAAATGACAGCCCCGTCTATACATACCTGCCCGGATTAGAAGCTCCCGCATACACTGAAACGGAAATGAAAGATCTGAATGTAATGACAGAAAAAACGGATAGCCTCGCAGAGATTCTCGAAAAAGCTGAACAAGCAAAGAAAGATGCAGATTTTCCGACTGCTTTCAAACTTTACGAACAGGCAATGACCATTTCAAAAAACGATTCATTTATCATTCAGCGCTTTGCTTTGCTAACATACAAATCAAAATTTCCAAATGATAAAGAAGCGCTGCAGAAAGCACTGGCCATTTTACAACCGTTGAATATAGATGTAACCAATGATACAGAGACATTAGGTTTGGCAGGCGCCATCTATAAACGGCTTTATGATATAACCAAAGACATTTCTGATTTAAAAAAATCACTCCGGCATTATCAGCGTGGATTTTATATTGCCAATGATTATTACACAGGTGTAAACACTGCCTTTATGCTTACTCTTTTAAGTTCGCTGACTGAAAACAAAGAAGAAAAAATTGCCTACACCAAGATGGCTGAAATGGTAAGGACAAGTGTGCTTGAAATTTGTACCGGCATTATGAAAACGAAAGACTCAAACAAAAAAGATGATTACACCTGGGTACTGCAGACAAAAGCTGAATGTGAATTTGGTTTAGGCAAAATAAAAGAATATGAAATGACTATCGGATTTATTGAAATGCTTCCTAATCCGCAGTTTAACAGAAACAGTTTTGAAGAGCAGATGACAAAACTGAAAACATTGATTGAAACCTGATTGCCGTACTTGTTAGTCTTATCTGCCGCTATATTGAACCTGGTTATATTACCAACTAATATGACAGATGAAATCAACTGAAAAAAGGAAGCAGGATATAACAGGTATATCATTTATGTTACTGTTTTTTTTCAAAAACCCTGCTTAAGATATAACCACAGCTAATTCAATATTCCTTAACTTCCCTTTATAAAATATTCATCATGATTCCTGCACTGCGAAAAGAGTTTAATAAAAATTTTACAAAAAAAAAACATGAAGCTTTTCTGCATGAATTGGATAGCGTACATGAAGGAGCAATAGAATTTCGTGTTGCCGAGACACCCATTTTTGTTCCCAAAGATTTTACAAAGAAAATGCTGGATGCTTGTGAAAGTATTGTGGATGTAATTGCGGATGATAATTTTAATGAGCTTACAAAAAATGCCATTCCCAAAAATATTCATGTACCGGGAGAAAATAATCATTCACATTTTATTGCTTTTGATTTTGGAGTTTGTATAAACGATGCCGGGGAGTATGAGCCTCAGCTTATCGAAATGCAGGGC
>JANOJO010000554.1:0-5358 GCA_031418795.1 Bacteroidota bacterium
GAAGTGGTTGCAAAAATGCGCAACGAAATAAAATTTTGTCACCGCTGTTACAATGTAGCTGATGGAGATATTTGTTCTATCTGTGCCAACAGTATGCGCAAGCAGGAAACTATTTGTGTGGTGGAAAGCATTCGTGATGTAATTGCAATAGAAAGCACACAACAATTTAACGGTACTTATCATGTACTTGGCGGTATTATTTCACCACTCGATGGTATTGGCCCGGATCAATTACATATCGAATCACTAATTAATCGTGTGCAAAAAGAAAAAACGGAAGAACTCATTTTTGCACTCAACCCAAACATACAGGGCGACACTACTATTTATTATATACAAAAGAAACTGCCCAACATTCTTCTGCGCATCACCACTATCGCACGGGGTATTGCATTCGGCGGCGAGCTGGAGTATGCCGATGAAATGACATTGGCAAGAAGTCTTCAGAACAGGTTACCGGTAGAAAAATATGTAAGTAAATAATCCTTCTCCCCCTCTCCTTCGGAGAGGGGGTTGGGGGTGAGGTTTACAAATTGTATTTGAACTTTATCTCTTATTCCTTTAACTTTGAAGCCGCATTACAGGTGGATTTGTTTATTGTTCGGCCTTATTCAGAACTAATAAACGTTGAAAACTTCACTCATAGTTTCCATTCGTTTATCAGGTTCGATTATTTTTTTATGTAACAAGCTGATGTACTATAAAGCATTGTTGCAATCAAAGATTTGTTTTTTTTCTTCTTTTGGTAAAAGAAGAAAAAAGAATCACTCTTGTACATCTGTAATTCTATTGAACAACAGTTCGCAGCTCATAACTAATAACTCAAAGCTTTTTTATATGAACATTAAAAACGAACTTGAAAAACGCATTCTCATTATAGATGGTGCTATGGGCACCATGATACAACAGCACAAGCTGGAAGAAAAAGATTATCGTGGCGAACGTTTCAAAGACTGGCATTGCGATGTAAAAGGTAATAATGATTTATTAAGCATTACACAACCGCAAATCATCACGGCTATTCATAAACAATACCTCGATGCTGGTGCAGATATTATTGAAACCAATACATTCAGCAGTACAACTATTGCCATGGCCGATTATGAAATGCAGTCACTGGCTTATGAATTAAATGTAGCTGCTGCAAAATGTGCAAGAGATGCTGTTAACGAGTTTAAAACATCTTCTAAGAACCCCCCTTCGGGGGGCAGGGGGGCTTGGGTAGCAGGCGCTATTGGCCCGTTAAATAAAACATTATCGCTTTCACCGGATGTAAACAATCCCGGTTACCGTGCAATAACATTTGATGAAGTAGTAACAGCTTACTATGAACAGGTAAAAGGTCTGGTGGATGGGGGCGTTGATATTTTATTAATAGAAACCATTTTTGATACCTTAAATGCAAAAGCAGCAATTTTTGCTATCAAGAAATATTTTCGTGATACCAACAAGACCTCCCTGCCCATCATGATTAGCGGAACTATCACCGACGCAAGTGGAAGAACGTTAAGTGGACAAACACTGGAAGCATTCTATACATCCGTAATGCATGCAAAGCCATTAAGTATCGGTTTGAATTGTGCACTCGGTGCAAAAGAAATGCGGCCGCATATAGAAGAGTTATCGCAAATAGCTTCCTGTTATGTATCTGCATACCCCAATGCAGGTTTGCCCAATGCAATGGGTGAGTATGATGAACACCCGGAGGAAACTGCTCACTTTCTTGAAGAATGGGCAAAAGAAGGATTTGTAAATATAGTGGGTGGTTGCTGCGGCACCACGCCGGATCATATAAATCATATTGCTCAACAAGTTAAAAACATAAAACCAAGAAAATTGCCTATGGTACTAGAAGTATTGACTTAATGGTATTACTTTAGCCTTTCTTTTAAAAACATGGACAAATTACTTTTAATAGCGGCTATCCTCATACTTATAGTTAATAACTTTTCAACCATCCGCAACGTACTGGTAAAAAAGAGTACATAAATGCCGGAATCTGTTATTATCCAACCTTTCTTACGTCTTTCAGGATTAGAGCCACTTGTCATTCGCCCCGAAACAAATTTTGTAAATGTGGGTGAACGTACCAATGTGACAGGTTCTAAAATGTTTGCACGTCTCATCCGTGAAAATAAATATGAAGAAGCGTTGAGTGTTGCCCGGCAGCAGGTAGAAAATGGTGCCCAGGTGCTGGATGTAAATATGGATGATGCACTGCTGGATGGTGTGCAGGCCATGACTACTTTTCTCAATCTTGTACAAAGTGAACCGGATATTGCAAAGATTCCTATCATGATTGACAGCTCCAAATTTGAAATCATTGAAGCCGGATTAAAATGTGTGCAGGGAAAATGTATTGTGAACTCTATCTCCATGAAAGAAGGAGAAGAAAAATTTATTCAGCAGGCAATTATTTGTCAGAGTTATGGTGCATCCATTATTGTAATGGCATTTGATGAAAAAGGCCAGGCTGATACCAAACAAAGAAAAGTAGAGATATGTCACCGTGCCTATAAAATATTAACTGAGCAGGTTGGTTTTGCCCCGCAGGATATCATTTTTGACCCAAACATTTTTGCCATAGCAACGGGCATGGAAGAACATAATAATTACGGAGTTGATTTTATAGAAGCAACAAAAGAAATAAAACAACTGATGCCTCTTACAAAAATAAGCGGTGGAGTCAGTAATCTTTCATTTGCTTTTCGTGGTAATGATCATGTCCGGGAAGCCATGAATAGTGTATTTCTTTTTTATGCCATCAGAGCAGGAATGGATATGGGCATTGTAAATGCGGGGCAACTGGTTGTGTATGATGAAATAGAACCGCAGTTAAAAATACTTTGCGAAGATGTAATCCTGAACAGGAATAATGACAACAATGAAGCCACTGAAAAACTGATTGCCTTTGCAGAAACAGTAAAAGCAAAAGGAAAAGAAAATATAAAAGATGAAAAATGGAGAGAAGCTTCCGTTGAAGAAAGATTGAAACATTCGTTGGTAAATGGAATTACGGATTATATAGATACCGATACAGAAGAAGCAAGATTGAAATATCCCAAACCGCTGGATGTAATTGAAGGCCCGCTGATGGCAGGTATGAATGTAGTTGGAGATTTATTTGGCAGTGGTAAAATGTTTTTACCGCAGGTAGTTAAGAGTGCAAGGGTAATGAAAAAATCTGTTGCCGTATTAACTCCATACATCGAAGCAGAAAAGGAAGAACGCCGTCTTGCACATTTAGCCGCAGGAACAATTAATAAAGAAGGTGCAGGAGCGGCCAAAATTTTAATGGCAACAGTAAAAGGCGATGTACATGATATTGGGAAAAATATTGTTGGCGTTGTCCTCGGTTGCAATGGTTATGATATTATTGATCTCGGAGTAATGGTACCTGCCGATAAAATTTTAGATACTGCTGAAAAAGAAAAGGCTGATATCATTGGTTTAAGTGGTTTGATTACTCCGTCATTAGATGAAATGGTGCATGTGGCACATGAAATGAAACGCCGGGGCATGAAACAACCCCTGTTGATTGGAGGAGCCACTACATCAAGAATGCATACGGCTGTAAAGATTGCACCACAATATGATAATGGTGTGCTGCATATCCTCGATGCATCAAGAAGTGTAACTGCGGTAAGTAATCTATTAAATAATGAACAGCAAAAAATTCTTCTTGAAGAAACAAAACGGGAGTATGATGCTTTACGCCACCAGTTTTTAAATAAAAAACCCAAGTCGCTTATTCCATACAAAGAAGCGGTTGTCACCAAAGAATATTTTGACTGGAAAAACTACAAACCCGTGAAGCCTGCAATTGATGGCGTGAAGGTGCTGAAAGAATTTGATCTTGGCACACTGGCAAAGTATATTGACTGGGGCCCGTTTTTTATTGCATGGGAAATGCCGGGAAAATTTCCTGATGTTTTAACTGATAAAATTTTTGGTGTTGAGGCAACACGACTTTTTAACGATGCACAAAAATTAGTTGAAGTGATAGTAAAGGAAAAATGGTTTTCTGCAGATGGAGTAATTGGTTTCTGGCCTGCCAGCAGTAACAATGAAGATACCGTTACCCTTCAAACAAAAAATGTCGGCCCGGATGGCTCGGTCAGACGGGGTGAAGTGAAATTGGAATCTTTGCGTCAGCAATTAAAGAAAGCGGTAGGGCAGCCGAATTATTCTCTTGCGGATTTTATTATGCCAAGCCCATCCCCATCTACCAGTTGGATAACCGGAAGCCCATCCCCCAATACCAGTGTAACAAACGAAGACTCTGCTAAAGCCCCTTCCCGCAGGGAAGGGGAGCAAGACCTTGTTTATAACAGAGCCGATCCAATGCTGTATCCGTTACTTAAAGAATTTGCAGAAAAGAACAGGGCTAATCCGACACAGGCAGAAGATGTTTTATGGAATCTTGTAAAATCAAAAAAATTAGGCGGCCATAAATTCAGAAGGCAACATATCATTGGCGGGTATATTGCCGATCTTGTATGCCTTGATAAATTACTGGTGATTGAAGTTGATGGGTTGATCCATCAGCTTCCTGAAAACAAAGAATCAGATGAAATCAGGACAAAATGGTTAAATGAACAAGGATTTGAAGTACTCAGAGTGACAAATGAGCAAGTTATTAATCATACCGACGATACACTCTCATTAATCTTTTCAACTTTGAAGAATCGCCCAAGCCAAAAAGAGTCATCAAACCTAAGTTCCCCCAGCGGGGGACAGGGGGCCGATTACATGGGTTCATTTGCTGTAACTATTCACGGAGCAAAAAAACATGTAGATAAATTTGCTGCCGAACATGATGAATACAACAAGATCCTGGTGCAGATACTGGCTGACAGATTTGTAGAAGCCTTTGCTGAATGCCTGCATCAAAATGTAAGAAAAAAATATTGGGGTTATGAAAAAAATGAAACCTTGACTAATGAACAATTAATTAAAGAACAATACAAGGGTATCCGCCCTGCACCGGGTTATCCTGCCTGTCCCGATCATACGGAGAAAATAAAATTGTTTGACCTGTTGAATGTAACAGAGAATACCGGGATTGAGTTAACCGAAAGTCTTGCTATGAATCCGCCGGCTTCTGTTTGCGGTTGGTATATTGCTCATCCGCAGAGCCATTATTTTGGTTTGGGTAAAATTGATAAAGACCAGCTGGAAGATTATACAAACCGAAAAGGAATGAGTTTGGATGAAATGACGAGATGGTTGAGGCCGGTATTGGAATAGTCATTCCCGGTTAAAATAACTCTAACTTCAATTTTAAAATACGGGATATGATAAAACAATTTTCAACCCTTGTGGTCATATTTCTTTTTTGTTTTTCAGTTTCAGCAC
>JANOJO010000555.1:0-5721 GCA_031418795.1 Bacteroidota bacterium
GTCCATTTTTTTCTTGGGGTATGGGTATGTGCATGTACTTCCATAGTTTGGTTTTAATAATTATTTCTTTAAGAGATTATATAAGCCGGTATTTATGTAAAGCGTTTCTTTCCATATTTTTTTTGATTGTAAAACGCCGAGTGATTCCAACTCCTTTAAATATTTTGTTGCTGTAATCCTTGAAATACCCAGCCGTTTAGTAATGTATTCTGTTTTACAATAAGGATGCTCAAACAATATTTCTAATAGTTCTTTGTTATATGTTTTTTGCAATCCTTTTTTTATTTTTTCCTGTGTTTTTGCAAACAACTGATTGATGTCTTTTATTTGCCCGATAGTTTTTGTAGCGGTTTGCTCTATGCCTTTCAGCATATACAATATCCAGCCTTCCCAGTTATTTTTTGTCCGCACTTCCTGCAGCAGGCGGTAATAATCAGTTTTGTTTTCAATAATATAGGCGCTTAAATAAAGCAACGGATTTTCCAGCAAACGATGCAGCACCAGATGAAGGATATTAATTATCCTGCCTGTTCTTCCATTACCATCATAAAAAGGATGGATGCTTTCAAACTGGTAATGTTGCACGGCTAATGTTATTAACGGAGGTATTTCGCCTGGCTCATTCAGGTAATTCTCATAATTTTTTAATAATTGCAGAATGATGGAATGGTTATCAGGCGGCGTATAAATAACTTTTCCGGTTGCAGCATTTTTTAATGCTGTACCGGGCAGTTTGCGGATGCCTGCATTATTATGTTCCAGTGTTTTTTGTATTTCAATAATGGCATTGGTATTAATGAACCCCCTTTTTTGCAAAATGGAAAAGCCTTTCAACATAGCTTCCCGGTAGCGCAGCACTTCTTTTGTAGCAGCATCTGCCTGCGCTGCTTTTGCAGATAAAGCTTCATACAGTTTATCCTGGGTGGTTATTACATTTTCTATTTCGGAACTGGCCCTTGCTTCTTTAAGTATTACAGCGTTTAAAAGTATCTGCGGATTGGGCAATGTGTTGGCAAGGCCTTTTAACTCTGCCAGCACTACAGACGATTTTACTAATTGCCGGAGTACCGGCACTGTTTCAATCCATTTTTTTTCAGGGGGCAGAGGCGGAAGGTTGTTGAAAGGTAATTCAGCTATAACTGGTTTAATCTTTCTCATAGCCATAGTTTGTCATGTAAATATAGGTTGATAAATTATACATGAAAACCAATTCATGTATAAATGCTATACATGACAATTTCCGGGAAATAATATGACCCTGCCCCCGTCCGTACCGGCACGGGCGGACGTCCAGACAGGGATTTTTTTCTGCTTGTGTGAGTGTGTGCATGTACTTCCATTTTTCAATTTGTATTTAGTTCTTTGAAGTTATTGGTTTTTAAATTGCCTCCAGCTTTAGCCGGAGGATAATGTAATATTTTATTTATCATTTTTTATTTGTCTTTTGTTACCCAAAAATTTTGACCCCTGAACTGGCACCATGCTTTTTCTGCTTCTGAGCTTGCCGAAGAACCGGTTTCATTTTTTATAAACAGGATATTCATATTCATAGATGAAAAATAATCAGGCGCATCTTTATACAGGTGAAAAAAGTTACGGGCATCTCTGCCATCCCATACAAAATACAGCGTATTGTTTTTTTGTGAGATAACTAATTTTTTACCAGAAGCATCTGAATAAGTTCCTTCCATTAAACTGTATTCAGCCGTTCTGTCTTTAGCAATGGGTAAAGCATAGTTAGTGACGCTGTCAATTTCCTTTATCAGTTCATTGGCAAAAGCTTTCAATCCCTTTTCACCTTTTTCTTTTGTGGCTAATGCAGCATAACCATTAATGCCACTGGTATTTAGGTTACCACCTTCGATAGCAACGGGAGCCATATTTCCTGCTTTATTTTTCATACTGGAATCATTCACGGCTTTACGCATATCAGTTAAGTCTTCACGCAAATAAAGAATATGAGATGTTTCCATTTCATCTGCATGGCCACTGTATTCTTTTGTTCTGAACTTAGCCTCTGCATTGTCAAAAGCAGGACGATCGTAACGGCTGAAGTATAACAGTATTCCTTCTTCTGCTAAAGTTTTAGCTGCAGTTTCTAAAGTTGGTGTAGTACTCACTCCTACATTTATAATATAAAAACGTTTAGGCCCGTAACCGGCAAGGCTTCTTACTATTTGAACTACCATATCAGTTGCTGTTCTGAAATTGGTACTGGTAGAGCCGGCATATTTTAAAAACGCCGGGTAAAAACCATAGTTAACAACAGGAGTAATAATAACTTTTCGTTGCAGAGCAACGAGCTTTGCCAAACCATCTGCCTGTATAAAATCTGTTGAGAGCGGCAAATGCGGCCCATGTTCTTTAGCAGCAGCGCCTAAAGGAATTACAATTACTGCATCAGGTGTTAAATGTGTTTGTGCAACTGTCCAACTGATATCTTCCAGGTAAACAGCTTTATTAGCCGGGTTTCTTTGTTGTGAGAAACCAGCTATTGAAAAAACAGTTGAAAGAAGCAGCAGAATTTTTTTCATATTTTTTTGCTTTGATAAATATTTCTTTTACCGGGATGTTATCCCTTTTTCATTTCTGTTTTTACACCAAAGGCAATCAGCCATGCTTTAATGATATTTTTACTGGTATCCATTTCAAATTCTATCTGCCTGTCGCTGCCGTCGCCATAAAAAAACTTAGTGGCTGATTCTGGTTTCAATTCCACCGAAGATCCATTGGGCAATACACGGAATAGTTTTGTCCCAATTCTTTCCAGTTTAAATTTCATTGTGGTTTGATAACTCCCGGTAAAATTATCCAGCGCCAATGAATCCATTATTATTTCTTTATGTGCATAAGGCATTACAACAGGACTGTCCAATAATATTTTTTCCAAAACACCTGCAAGAGTTGGCGAGTTGGAATTGTTGTTTGATAAAATAATAAAAGTGCGGTCAGCATCTGTATTTCTTTTAAGATAAGTGATATAGCCCGGCCACCCGCCACTATGCGAAATGAAATTGCCGGTTTCATTTTTGCCAACCGATACGCCATAACCATAGTAGGTTTTATTTGCAGTATCAGAAAGCTCCTGCCCTTTCAGCATTTCATTTTGAGTTTCTTCCATCAGCAGTGTATGATTTTTTAATGCACGGTCCCATTTTAATAAATCTCCGGTAGTAGAATTCACTACACCGTCGCCCTGGATGCCGTCGAGATAGATTACAAATCTTAAATCTGTTACACTGTCTGGTACCAGGTGTTTTTTTAAACTGTCGTTATAAACAAATCCATAGGCATAATTGGCAATGGTGTCTTTTAAAGATCGACGGGTGTTATAAATTCTTGAATGAGTCATGCCCAATGGCGTAAAAATATTTTCAGCCAAAAAATTTTGAAATGTTTTTCCTGATACTTTTTCTGAAATGGAAGCAAGGATTGCAAAAGCAGTGTTGCTGTACTCCCATTTTGCGCCAGGTAAAAAATTAACGGGTAATTTTTCCGCGGCTAAAAAACGAATCATGTCATTATTAAAAGCAATTTTAGATTTGTCCCATTTTTCATTCATGGCCCTTTCATAATCCGGTAAACCGGAAGTATGGGTAAGCATGTGGCGGATAGTAATATTGGAATAGGGCAACTCAGGAAAATATTGACGGAGTGAATCAGTAAGTTTAAGTTTTCCTTTTTCCAATAGCATAAGAATGCTCATGGCAGTAAATTGCTTGCTTACTGATGCCAGTTCAAATACAGAAGAATCATTCAGCATTCTTTGCGAATCAAAATCAGCAAAGCCATAAGATTTCTGGTAAATGATTTTTCCTTTGTCAGCAACAAGCACATTGCCATTGAACCTGAAATATTTTGCCTGGCCAGACAAATATTCATCAAGCTTTGTACTAAGCGGATTTGTTTGTTCTTTCTGATTACAGGAATAAAGAAAAATGAATACAAGCGGAAGTAGTTGTTTCATTGCGTTGGTGGTTTATTTGTTTAGAATAATCTTAAAACTATGAGATTTCCGAGATACGCCGTTACACCGGTTTTGACCCACTCCTTTCCAAATTTCCATATGAGAAATGTTTGCGGCCCCTCTCCGAAAGAGTCCGGAGTCCTTCGGACCGGTGGAGGGGATGTACATTCACTAAATTTGAAAATTAAACAAGAGGATTTTTAATAAATATTATATCCTGGCTGAACAGAATCCTTTTATTCCCCGGGATGATAGCTTCTTTCCACATGCTTCATCACATCTTCTTTGTAAAACAATACATCTTTGAATTGCCCTTTGCTATACATTAATCCCTGGTCAAAAAAATGCGGTGAGTTTACATTGCCGCTGTTTCCTCCCGCCAATAGAGATTTTGCTTTTATTCTTTTACCGAACTCAACGGCACATATAAAACTATTTCCATTTACACCATATCTTTTTTTAGTACCGGGAAAAATTCTGCTGGTATAAGATGGCAGCATACCCCATGTAGAAGAAACGAACGGAACAGCTATACTGGGTTTATTGTCATCAAATTTATTATCAATATCTGATGATATTCTTTGAAAGCGGTTTACCTCACCCCAGGGTATTTGCCAGCGGCCAAATTTTTTTTCCAAATCTTTCACTACTTCAAGCAGGGGTTGCAGCATGTCTTTAGCCATTGCATGTTCTGCAAAATATTTTGCTTTATCCACCTGGTCAGCTTCTTCATCATCCACAATTTTTGTACGCATCATTGCGGGTAAAATCTTTTGTCCCCATTCTACTGCGAGTGTAGTGGCAATGGAGGTTTCCCCACATTTATAATCCCATCCTTTTAATACAGCTATTGGCCCGGCGAAATATGCATATAGCGAATCATCATAAGAAACATTGCTTTCAAATTTTTTTATCAATGCCTGCAACAATACTTCAAATGCTGAAAGCCTTTTATCGTAACCTGCTTTTATTACTTTATCTATTGTATAAGATTTTTCCTCACTTAAAACTCTTACAGCATTGATGCCGCGAAAATTTTCTCCATCAGGCGCCATGTATGCAGGATAATTTTTTTTATCGGGGCTGTTGTTGCCGGCGGCGGTGAATGGAGTTGAATTACAATTTTGCAACCAGCCATTTGGCGGATTAATGCTTAACTCGGTTTCATTGATATTGTGATAACCCTTCCATTCAGTTGCGGGAGTGCTTCCGTCAACCGCTTTGCTCCAATCATATTTTGTGTCTCTTGCAGGAATGCGGTTACCATGCCAGTAAGCAATATTGCCCTGTGCATCTGCATACACGGTGTTGTTAGAAATATTTCCTTTCAGGTCAAGTGTTTTTTTAAAATCATCAAGGCCTTTTGCTTTTGTACGCTGCCAGCATTGTATTAATCCATTTGCAATCCTGTTATCAGCTCTTAAACTGAGCACCTGTCCATTTCTTTTTGCCATGATGGGCCCATGATGGGTAAACAATGCAGTGATATTTGTTGTTTCTATACCGGAGCCCCTTTTTGAATTAATAGAAATTCTTTTTTCTATAACCGGCTTTTGTTTTCCTTCATATTCATACACCCAACCATTACCCTTCTTAGAAATTTTTTCAATATAAGTATCGGCTGCATCCACTGCACTTGAGGTGTGCATCCATCCGCAATTTTCATTAAAGCCCTGGTACACGAAAAACTGTCCCCAGGTAACAGCACCATAAGCATTCAATCCTTCTTCACTTACCATATGCACTTCAGGTCG
>JANOJO010000556.1:0-1658 GCA_031418795.1 Bacteroidota bacterium
TGTGTTTTAAATTCGAATTTATTAGTTTTTGTATAAAAGAGAATAATATCTGAATTGTTTGCAAATGTTTTGGAATCACTATGAGCACCGGTTCTTTGCCATGTGATTTCATTTCTAAAATTATCCTCCCCAAAAATCATATCACAAATCAGTTTCAAGTAATGGCTCATGGTTGGGTCGCAGTGCAGGTAAAAACTGCCAGTATCTTTTAAAAATTTGTGCATATAAAAAATCCTGATTGACATGGTGGTCAGGTAAGCAGTTGCACTATCGCTTATACTTTTTAATTCATGAAATGTTTTGAGTATGGTGTAAATGTCTTTGTGCAGTTCAGCCATCTCGTTCAGTTCATCCATATAGCTGTAATTGCTCCAGGTATCTGCAAATGCCTGCTTCTGTGCATTGGCATCCTTCATATCCATGCTTTCAAAAAGTACATTGTAATTTCTTTTGCTGTTGAAGGGTGGGTCAATGTAGATGAGATCAATAAAAGGTTGCGGGTTGGCAGCTTTTATTTCTTTTAATACATCTAAGCAGTCTCCAAAATACAGGTGGTTCATCGGATGGTTTTGGTTGTTTGTCAAATTTATGAAATGCTTTCCACTATTATTAAACATTAAAGCCTGATTTATTAAAATTGAACTTGATAATTTACCACAGAGGCAAAATAGAAACATAGGTACACATAGGAATCTCTATGTGTTTCTATTTTGCCTATGTGGTAAAGAAAAAGCTAAATAGAATTACCTAAAGATGAACGGAGCGTCGCAACAAAAGCTTAATCGGAGTTACTATTGCCCGTAACATAAAAAAATTAATTATGACTTGCAAAATCCACCTTCGCTGAAGCTACGGTGGACGAGGAAAAACAACCCCCCGGTAGAAACCGGGGGGAACAACTAAAAACACAAGCCTTGTTAAGGCTCATTGGAGTATTTCGAAAGGATCGGGATTTAATCAGGTTTTTTTCCGTCTAAAAAAGTATTGATGGTACTTATTTTTGTTTGATTGTTTTCGTCAGTCTTTACTTCGTAGTTGCTGTAAAAATTTTCAACGGCAACAATGGATGCGCCATACAATTCCATATTGCGGCGGATATAAGCCGGCACAGTCTCAAATTCATTATTCGGGTCGGCTGCGTTAATGTTGAATGACAAATTGCGCAGCTTTTGCAACCTTTCGGCTGCCCTACGTTTTTGATCTTCCGTTTCGTCCACCAGCGGTGAATCCTCAACAGAACTGATCAAAGGTTTTTGAATTTGATGGGCTAACGGCATATCCGCCGCTGGAATGTCATTCCTCTCAACCAGTGTCATGTCGAAAAGCTCTTGCTCTTCTTTCACGATGGGTTTAGAAGAGACAGGTTCTTCGGCAGAAAGCTTTGGGGTGAATACCCCTGCTTGTGTTTCTGCATAGATATTGGATGGTCTGGCCAGATAACCTCCCGATGCTGCAGGCACCGGGGTCGTACTATTTTTATTTTCTTCTTCTTTCTTTTGTGTTGGTTTTTCAGATTTGTGCGCCGGTTGCAGTTCCTTCTTTTTTTCTGCTTTCTTCATTTTGTCTTCTGCAGTTACACCAGTAATTACTTTCTTGTTTTCACTCAGGGCTTTTTCATTCGCATTGAGTTCCCACACTATCAATGGAGTTTTTATTTC
>JANOJO010000557.1:0-5117 GCA_031418795.1 Bacteroidota bacterium
CAAAATAGTGCATCCCGTACCCATCGTCTGGGGATAATTTATATAAATTCATAAAGTCTTTTTCATTACATAATTTATTAACCTCGCTGCTATCATTGCTGCCGCCATGTAAAAAGGAATATCAAACCACTGTGGAAGAAAGTAAAGCAAAAGAAAAAACCATCCCGCCATACACACATCACAAATAAACGGCTTGAACCTCCACCCGGTTATTACATGGAACTGAATTACATTAACCATTACAAAGGCTCCACAAGCTGCAAGTAATATGTCCTTCATTTAATTTCTTTGAGATGATCTCGTACCTTCTTAACCGCCCGGCTTATACTGCAAGTCGGTATTCCTACCTGTCTTTCTGTTTCACTCATTGACCCATAACGTGCAACTGCTTTTATAAGTTCCCGGTAATAGAACGTACCGAAATGATCGTCAAGATTTTCAATTCCTTTCAAAATACTTTCCTCTCTTTTTTCACGTTCCTGTTTTTCTTCAACATGGTTTTCCTCCGGGTACTCTAAGTCTGCTGTTCTTATTTCCGTTGTGGTATTGCTTAAATATTTTTTATGGAAAATGTTTCTTGTCTGTCTAGAAAGGTTAATAATTATCCTCACAACATAAAATCTTAGTTTGTTATCAGTCTCTGCTTCAATTACCTTGTCTGGCTTTTCCAATAGAATTAAAAACAATTCCTGCTTAAAATCTTCCCGGTATTGTGGAGCAACAAACTTTTCAAGGCAATCGTTAAGCCCCTGATCGTTGTAGAGCCGGGTAAGTATAGCAGTTACATCCACACTTCAAAGTTAATTAAAGGGGGTAAATAAAAATAAACCCCCGTAATTCTAATCCAAAAACAACTAACCAGACTTTCTTAACTCCGCTTCAATCTTTTTGCGTGACCGGCCCACCGCCTTCTTTGCCGCCCGGACTTTCTTCTGTGATACTTTGTTGTCCTTTGCCGTGTACTTCAACTCATGCGGTTGTTTTGAAACCAGCTTGCCATCCATCTTCTTTTTTTTTGTTACTTTTTTTGTAGGCATATATTTGAGGTTTAGTAAACTATTTTGTAATCAGATCGTACACATACAACGCTTGCCAGGTTACTATCCTTTCAAACCTTGTTCCACTGGTTTCATTCCAGTACTTTAATTTTTCTTCCCTCGGCAATTCATTGATAGGCTTTATTTCTTTTTCTTTCAAAAGTTCGGTATAAAGTAGTTTGAAAGGTACAGCCATATTCTTTACGCCCTCACGGGTGGTTATCTGGGCGCAGCGGATGGCGGTGTCAACTATCATGCTCTCATGTCGGTTCCTGAAATATCAATAATATTAAACATCTCTTTCATCCGGCTCCGTACTCTGAACCCGTATTTTTCCTCAATATCTACAAATGAATTATTTGTAGATATCATTAAATAACTAAACCCCTTGCCTTGATTTTTTAAATAATTAAATTCTATAAAATCTTTAAACCAGTTTACTTTAGTCCCGTAATGATTAACCGTTGCCTCCTCTGTCCCTACGTCATCAAGATAAATCAGGTTCCCGCCGGGTATTAAATAGTCACCATCCTTTTTAACTTCCTCAGAAATTCTAATCATGCTAAAAATCGTGATCCGGTTTAATTCGTTGTCACTTAAACATTTTATTATGTAAGTTTTCCCTAATCCTGAAATCCCTCTTATTAAAATTCCTTTAGCAAAAGAATAATTTAATGCGGTTTCAAACCTTTCATCGTTGCTCAAAAAGTAACAAAGGGAAGTTATTAAATGCTTATTAAAATCGTTTACTATTAAATTTTTCCCGTACTCTTTCCGGCTGTTGAACTGCATTAACTTAAAAACATATTCTGCCGTGTATTTTTTGCGCAGGTCTAATATTCTTTTTTTCTCAAATTCCCTTTCTTCTTCCCGTCTCGTTTCGTTCCAAATTTGCCGGTGCTTATTTGAGTTTGATATTAACAAAATTTTCCCCCGGTCAATCTCTTCTGTAAAATCTATCTGGGACAACCGTGACAATATTTCCATCTCGCTTAATCCCATTTGCGAAAGTTTCCAAGCCTTATGTTTTTTGGCTTGTTCAATAGCGTAACCAATAGCCCGATTTTCTTCTTCGCTTGTTAAAATATATTCTTCTTCTTCAAGGCTTGTCAAATTCAATTCTTTTGCCCACTTCTGAAATATTTCCTTTTCCATTTTTACTAAATTTTTTTTCGTTTAAAAGCCATTTTTCAAACCCCGCAAAAACCTGTTTTCTGGTCTGAGGGTATTTATCATTACTTTCCAAGTGTAGGTGAAATTTATGCAAAACCTCCTTAACCATGTTTTTAGAAAAATTTGCAGCCATACAAATCCTTTCAACTTCAATTTGGTTTTTAAGAATCTCAGTTTCTGCATTAAAAACTTGTGGGGAATTACCACTCTCATTAACAGTTACAGTATCAGTAACAGTTACATTACCATTAACAGCTATTTTTGCCATCGGGGAAATGGCTGTGCCATCGTTTGCTATGGTTTGCTTTGTTTTGCCATCCCAACGGATGGCCGCCCCTCTTTTGCCAGCCTCACTTCTTGAATTTTTTATACCCTCCCAATCTTTCAAATCTCTCTTTAACTGCTGTTTTACAGGCTCGAAAACAAGGTCAACCATTAAATCATCTGATTCTGGATTTTCATCATTCACATAAGAAAGGATTAACATAAACAGCTCCCCGACCTTGTCTTTTGGCATTTTTCGTACCGTGTGGATCAGGTCGCAATAAAGAATAAAGGATTTTTTACCGTCTGCCATATAGCTAAAAAAAGGCTGCCACAGGATGCGAAGGTATTATAACGTACCTGGGGTTTCCCCCGCCTGTGACAGCCTTTTAATATTTTTAAACATAGTTATAATTTAATCGCACCGCTAAATTAAAAAGGTTTTTCACAATATCAAATTTTATTTTTTACACCCCCCTTGGAGCATCAGGGTTTGGGCCGCCTGTTTGTTTTGTTGCAACACATAAACCGCCTTTCATTTTTCCTAGCTGCTCCTCATCTATCCATTGGCCCTCCTGTATTTTGCCATCTTTGTCAACAGGCGGCTTTATACAGTATTGAACACATCCATTTAACCACTCATTCCTTCCTATAACAATACCTTCAAACCCAGTAACGATACACTTTAATTTCATTCCTAATTCAAATTTGTATTTCATGGTTTATAATTTACTATTTTTTACACCTATCCGCCCCGATAACTATTTCCTGAATCCGGTCATCACAGGCCCACCCCTGGAACCGGGGCATAGCTTTAAAACTTTCCAGCTCCGCCCCGCAGACCTCATGCCAGTGGATAATCGTGTCACCCGTTGCCCACAGGAAGGTCACAGCTTGGCAAGGTTTGGCTGTTTCCTTTAAAACGTCCTTTGAGCAGGCTAAAAGGCAAAGTGCCAACAAGAGGCTAAAAATCGCTTTCATTTGATTTCTGGTTTAATTTGAAAAAACATTGATTCCATCGCCGTACCGTAAATCCGGCGCCACCGTTCTATTATTGCCCGCCTGTCAACTGGGTCGGTGTAGTATGAGCTTGCCACCGCCCTTGAAGATATTAGCATTTTGCCCTCCCTGATGGCCTTGCCGCCCCTGCATAGTCGGATATATCCCGGCATGGTTACAATTTAAACCCGGTTATCGGGCAGTAATGAAAGTTGTTAAATGTTTGCAGAGTTCCCCCGCTATCGTACTTTCCCCGTGCTACACACCATGCAGTATAATAGCTCACATTGGTTTGCCTTGCTGCTTCACGGATTGAAAAACTATCCAATGCTTTTTTAATTTCAGCAATCTTTGAATCATTGAATTTTATAAATCTCATGGTTTGTATTTTTTTAAAAAAGGCTGGCAATGAGTTTTTAAACCTTTCGGTTGTCTTATCGCAGTCTGATGTCTGCATGTCCAAAACCGGATGCTGCGTTTTCTTTTTGTAGCTCTCATTTTTCGCAGCTTTGCTACTTCCAGCCAATTTTTTTAAGAACTTGTTACTAACTGGTATTCTTTTTTAAATACCCACCTGAAACCACCTGATGAGTTTGTTTTTTTCATGCACACCAACCGTATCCCCTCTTCACTAAATCCGCATTTTCTTGCGGCATCTGCTGCACACTCAAATTCAGCCACATAATTATTTTCTTTATCCAGTTGTATGACAGGTCTTGAAGCTGGATGCAATTTCCCAAACTTATTAGAAAGCCCGGCCTTTTTACCCAAAGCCCTATATGAATGATATTCGTTTTCAGAACGAGTACACCAATCTAAATTTTCAACTCTATTGTCGGTTTTGACACCGTTTATATGATTAACCTGTGGCTTGTTTAATGGATTTTTTATAAATGCAATGCCCACCAATCTATGTATATTAAATCTGGTATGTTTCTTGTTTTTACACAACTCAATACCTGAATAACCTACTTTCTGTTTGAGGTTTTTTAATATTCTGGGCTTACTGCCTCTTCTGCAAGGCCATAAAGATTTAACCCGGCCCAGGTTGCTAATTTTGTACAACCCTTCATAACCACGGATGTCCTTCCATTTTTCTTTTTTCATATAAAATTTAACCCCGGACACAAGATGCTTTTCGCCCACACAATGAAGTGTAGTCGATCCTGTGCCGGGGGTTAATGTTTTAAATGTGTTTAACATTGTATAGACGAAAAGCAGTGCTAAAATAATCTATTTTTATTACACCAAAAATATTTTTTATCCCTGGAAGGAATGTACTCCGGCCCATTGAATCGTAGGTTGTCAAATAGTGTTGGCTGTGTCATTATAATTACTAATTTCAGTTTCGTGTCCTACACGGATAAAAGTGTCTGCTATTTTGTAAGCAAAAAAACAATCGCTTTCTAAAATATTATCCGCCCCGCCATAATAATTATGTAGCTGATTTGAAGCCTTTAAAATTTCTGGTAAAACAGAAATAGCTACTGCATCCCTGATAGAACTTTTTTTACTTATCATATAGTTGAATTATTAATTTCAATTCTGTATCTGTCCACTTCTTAACTTTCCTCAATGCTGCGCTATTTTCCAGCTCCAAAACTTTTGCTTCGCCGTGACGATGAACCAACCCAGCACGGTAAT
>JANOJO010000558.1:0-3281 GCA_031418795.1 Bacteroidota bacterium
TTGACCAGGTGCAATTTTTAGCCAATATTATTAATACAAGAAACCGGGGAGTAGATATTGTACTAAACAGCAACTGGAAAATTAAAAAGGCAACCCTTCGTTTCATATTAGCTGCTAATTTCAACCGGACAAATCTTTTCGGCTCCATTCAATCTGCCGATAGTCTTTCTGCCACAACACACAACACAAACACGTTATTTAACCGCGAAGAAAGAGTTGAGATTGAAAAGGGCCAGCCGGAAAGTAAAATAATTTTAACCGGGAAATATACAATAGGAAAAATGTCGTTTTTAATCCGATGCACAAGGTTTGGGAAAACTTCCTCGGTATTTGATTCAGAAGATAAAGCCCGGGATGAATTTTTCTCAGAAAAAGTATTAACGGACTTCAGCATAAGATATATGCCTAAAACATGGCTTACTATAACAGCCGGCGCTAATAATGTTTTTGATATATATCCGGACAAATTGAAAAATTATAGTAATACTACAGAAGGTATATTAATCTACAGTAATAGGGCTTCTCCTTTTGGGTTTAATGGGGGTTATTATTTTTTGAACATGACATTTAACTGGTGAGTAATGAAAAATGTGTGATTAATCTCCCATTTACAAAATTCATAATAACCAGCAACTATTTCTTCTTGCTCCATATAAAAAAATCTGTTTGTTGAATTCATTGCTTCCCCATTTAAATGAACCTATATTTATACTCACGGGATATTAAGAGCTTTTTTTTTAACAACCCCGTATGGAAATTTCCGGGAAATGAATCTAACTTCAAATTCGGATGGCTGACACACCCAATTCTAAACCAGTCCCGGCAAAGTCGGGACGCAAAACCACGGCTTATGAATGCAAGATCAATCATCAACAAATCAATTATTATTTTTGTATTTATCCTCGCTGGCTTTTTACTGGCTCGCAGTTTTTATTACGGCAGTCTTATTGGAATCATTAGTGCATTGGTTGGCATTGCTGCATGGACGATGTTTCTGTATAAACTCAGCTCCATGCAATCAGAAAAAAATGACCAGGAAGAAATTATTGAAAATTACTAGCAATCAATTTATTTATTTCTACTTCGAGTTTTGCTTTCGGTATTTCTTCTTCAAAAAAACTGCGGTAGCCAGTTTTATTATTAATAAATAATGTAGCAGGCATCACACCAGACCATTTGCTATCCACCTTCGGGCAGAAATAATCCGCATTGGTTTCATCAAGCCAGACAATGGGAGCTGTAAATTTCATTTTCTTAGAAAACTTATTAATTTTTCCCGGGTATGCTTCTTTAAAATCAAGACTTACAAGAAGCAGCTTCACACCCTTGTCTTCATATTTTTTTACCAACTCCTGGAAATATGGAATTTCTTTTACACAAGGAATGCAATAGGTAGCCCAGAAACTTATAATAACAGGTGTTTCGCTTTTACTGATATAATCTTCCAGCGTAGTTATTTTCCATTTGGGAATTGTTTGAGCATCAATTGCCGAAAGAAAAAATAAGAGCCAAAGTATAGAAAGAATTTTTTTCATTGAAAATTGAGCATTGAGTACCTGCCTGCCGGCAGGCAGGTTGATTATTGAATATTTTCTTCTTCGCTTTTAACTCCCCATTCATCCAGCAATTTATCCAGCATTTCTCCTTTCTGCTTAAGTTTATTATAGTGCCCTGCCATTTCTTTTTGCCGGTATGCTTCATATAAAGTTACGGCACAGGCCACACTTATATTTAAAGACTGGATAATGCCTGCCTGTGGTATAATAAAATTTCCATCAGCCAACTTTCTTATTTCTTCTGATACGCCGTTATGTTCATTGCCAAAAACCAGGGCAATGGGTTGGGTAAAATCTATAGCATGTAAACTTACGGCATCGCTGCTAAGATGTGTAGTTAAAATTTTTTCATATTTTTTTCTTAAGACACTGAAACATTCTCCGGCATTTTCAAATTGAAAAGTAGTAAGCCATTTGGCTGCACTGGAGGAGCTTCTGTGTCCCCATTTTTTATGCGGGGGAATCTTTGTATTCAACACATAAATTTCCTGCACGCCAACAGCATCACAGGTTCGCATGACGGCGGAAATATTATGCGGGTCAAAAACATTTTCCAGTACTACCGTTAAGTCGAATTGCCTTTTATTCAAAACCGATAAAAGTTTTTCTTTTCTTTCGGGTGTCATAAATTTAGAATTACAATTTAATAAGCCTGACTTGGGCTAAAGCCCAAAAATAGATCACCTCTCTTCATAACCCCAGCTTTAAAGCCTGGGGTTAAATAAATACAATTCAGAACCGGGCTTTAGCCCGTAAAAATATTTTACTCTTGCTATAATGATAAAATTAATGAAACCAGCTTGAGCATCGTTCTGTAACTTTGTTTTTCATAAAAAAAATTCTGAAACGCATGCACCCTATTACAAAAGCGATAAGAACACAGGTGGAAAAAACGAATGAAATGGAACATTCTGTTCCGCTTTTTTTAACCAGTAGTTTTTGTTTTAATACGGCTGAAGAAATGCGGGCAGCATTTGCTGATGAAACTGAGGATAATATTTACAGCCGCTTCAGCAATCCCAATGTGGATGAATTTACAAATAAAGTTTGTGCACTTGAAGGCGCTGAGGCAGGTTATGCAACCGCATCAGGCATGAGTGCAGTGTTTGGTTCCTTTATGGCTTTAATGAAAAGCGGTGATCACCTGCTTGCCTGCCGATCTCTTTTCGGAAGTACACATAATATCATTACAAAATATCTTCCAAAATTTGGTATTGAATATTCCTATGTTGATGCGGGTGCAGATATCAATGCATGGAAAAAAAATATCCGGTCAAATACAAAAATGATTTTTATAGAAAGTCCGACAAATCCCGGACTTGATATTCTTGATATAAAAGCGTTGGCAGATTTGGCGCATGCAAATAATATTATTTTCAACGTTGATAATTGTTTTGCTACACCATTGGGTCAGCAGCCTGTTGCTCTTGGAGCAGATTTGGTTCTTCACAGTTCTACAAAATGGCTTGATGGTCAGGGCAGAGTTTTAGGAGGAGTAATTGTTGGTAAAAAAGAATTGATACAGGAAATTTATTTGTTCTGCAGAAATACAGGCCCGGCCCTCTCCCCTTTCAATGCATGGATATTGAGTAAAAGTATGGAGACATTGGATGTAAGAATGGAAAGACATGCAGCAAATGCATTATGGATTGCAGAACAATTATCTGCACATAAAAAAATAACTGGGCTGAAATATCCATTCCTGCCTTCACATCCGCAATATGA
>JANOJO010000559.1:0-2915 GCA_031418795.1 Bacteroidota bacterium
GCAGAAACAAATACGGTATTGCCATTAGTTTCTCTTTCCCACCGCTCACGCAGGTCTTCCAGTATTTCTTTTTTTACACCCGGCTCCAGCCATTCATCAAAAGTGTTTTTTTCATACAAATCCATTTTATTAAAAATAGTAAGTGTGGGTTTGTCAAATGCTTTTATTTCCTGCAGCGTTTTATTTACCACGCCAAGCTGATCTTCGTAAGCCGGATGAGAAATATCAACCACATGCAAAAGAATATCTGCTTCTCTCACTTCATCCAATGTGCTTTTAAAACTTTCTACTAAATGGTGCGGCAGTTTACGGATAAAGCCAACGGTATCGCTTAATAAAAACGGAGTGATTTCAAAAACTACTTTTCGTGTGGTAGTATCAAGTGTTGCAAATAATTTATTTTCTGCAAACACATCACTTTTGCTCAGCAGTGTCATCAAAGTTGATTTGCCAACATTGGTATAACCTACCAATGCCACACGGATAAATTCTCCCCTGTCTTTTCGCTGGGTGAATGCCTGTTTATCAATTTCAGCAAGTCGTTTTCTCAAGAGTGAAATTTTATCACGAACAATACGGCGGTCAGTTTCTATCTCCGTTTCGCCGGGACCCCTTGTGCCAATACCTCCACCGAGGCGTTCAAGGTGCTTCCACATACCGCGGAGCCGGGGTAATATATATTGGTATTGCGCCAGCTCCACCTGTGCTTTTGCTTGTGCCGTTTTTGCCCTTCTTGCAAAAATGTCGAGTATCAAATCGCTTCGGTCAATTGTTTTTACTTCAGTGGCTTTTTCAATATTATTAATTTGTGCGCCGCTGAGTTCATCATCAAAAATGAGAATGCCCACGCTTTTTTCCAAACAGTATTTTTTTATTTCCTCCAATTTTCCTTTGCCTATAAAAGTTTTGCTGTCAGGGTGTGCAAGTTTTTGCGTGAATCTTTTTATAGCAACAGCTCCCGCGGTTTCAGCAAGAAAAGCAAGTTCATCGAGGTATTCATTCAGTTGTTGCTCTGATTGATCTTTGTGCACCAATCCCACCAATACCGCCTTTTCCTCTTTGACTATAATATTTTTCTTTTCAAGCATAAATAATAATAAAAACTCCCCTCATGGAGGGGAGCAACAAAGTTAAAAAATTATCAAGGCAAATAAATATTAAACTATTTAAAATGAAAGTCTGTAAAAGCTCCGCCAAAGGCGGATTGGGGTTTAAAGTCCGCTGAGTGTGATGCCAATACTAAAAGGTTTCACCGCCGGGCCTAATCCTTCTTTTATAAAACTACCCAACTGGTATGTACCATACATTGAAAGATTGCCGTATCCAATACGAAGGGTTCCGGCCAGCCTGTTGCCATTAAAGAAATATTTGTCTTTTTGTTTTTGTACAAATTTGTCTGAAAAACCGCTGATAGTATTCCCGGTTTTATTTACCCAGTTTTTACTTTTGGTATGAATGTCTGCCAGTGTACCAATCTTTGCTCCAATAGCCACCTTAAAACTCTTACCACTGTTTTCAGGATCCTTACAAAAACGTAACTCAATTGGCAATTCTAAATAAGCTGAAACGAGTTTTGTTTTTTTAAAATGATTAGTATCACTCAAATTCTGAAATTGAAGATTGGTAGAATGATTGGTAATAGTAATATTTCTATTTTCAAAAAAAAGATGATCGGTTCCAATGCCGGGGCCAAATGCAACACTAAACCGGGGATCAGTTTTAAAAGGCATATCAATCATTACATAAAAATTGAAACTGCGTGAAAAACCGGTTGTCTTGATGCTGTCAGGCCTTTGTGCCCAGCCGGCCATACCATACTGAAGCATAAAATGATCATTGGCCCTGCCGGTAAGCTTTACTTTGCTCCAGTCTTTTTTCTTCTTTGTAGTCTTAGTAGTGTCTTGTGCAAATGAAAAGAAAGTGATAAGTGTTGCTGATACAAGTAAAAAAAATTTCTTCATGTTTATATGAGTAAGGGGCAAATGTATTTTCATCCCGGTTAATAAAAGGTTAAAGAACCTGATTTAAAAAAAATGCGGAAATGTTTCCGCATCAATTATTTTTTTGTGGACCCTGTTGGGATCGAACAAACGACCCTCCCGATATGTATCGGGATGCTCTAATCCAAACTGAATGCTTTTCATAAGAACTAGTAAATAAAAAAAAGGATGTAAACAAACGATGTCATCCTAATTTTTTTTGTGGACCCTGTTGGGATCGAACCAACGACCCCCTGATTATGATTCAGGTGCTCTAACCATCTGAGCTAAGGGTCCAAACTGAAAATTCAGTCTAGTATTTTTAATTAATAAGAACCATCTATTCAACGACCCTCCCGATATAATCGGGATGCTCTAACCATCTGAGCTAAGGGTCCAGACTGAAAATTCAGTCTAGTATTTTAAATTAATAAGAACCATTTATTCAACGACCCTCCCGATATAATCGGTCCCGATAACTATCGGGATAACCATCTGAGCTAAGGGTCCAGAGCTTTTTGGCTCCGGGTCGCAAAAATAGAAAAATATGATGTACAGAAAGAATTATTTCACCTCTTCATAATCTATATAATCTCCTCCTTGTTCTTTTGCAGATGTTTTTTTTATATCATCAGCCTGTTTATCCTCCGCAGCTTTAGTGAATGAAGACTGATTCATTTGTTCCTCCATCCTGTTGTGCATTTCCCGAAATTGTTTCTTTACCTGTTTGGTTGTCTTGAACACAGGTATTATAAAATTAAAAATTAGCCGGTAAAGCAGGTAAATAAGAAACGCATAAAGTATAAATCGCCAGTTCATACCACAAAGTTATTTTTTTATTAACTCCAACGAATGATAAAGTTTGCAAGTATAATATTTGGATGATAAATGGTATTTCCTTTACATTTGCACCGGTTAAGATAAACAGAAGGGAAC
>JANOJO010000560.1:0-3159 GCA_031418795.1 Bacteroidota bacterium
CCATTGTACAACCCCATTAGTTTACCTTTCCTTTTTAATGGAAATAAACTTTTATGCTGCTTAAAAAAAAGCCATTTGGCAAATGCAGCATGTGCTCGTAATATTGCGAGATAATATCCACCATCGCCTTTGAACAAACCTTTCCAGGCAGACACGGCATCCAGCAAAATGCGATAAGGTATCTTCCACCATTTTTGCGACCAGGGCAGATTTTTATAAAGCATTATCAGGTTGTTTCTGAAATTAAGATAAGTTTTAAGTGTATTGCCCCGTGGCAAAGTACCACCACCTATATGATAAACTACCGAGGCGGGACAGGAGAACAGTTTATACCCTGCTAATTGTATCCGCCAGCATAAATCAATTTCTTCCTGGTGAGCAAAAAAGTATTCATCAAATCCTTTCATTTCATGAAATACCGAACTTCTGATAATCATGGCAGCGCCACTGGCCCAAAAAATTTGTTGTTGCTTATCATACTGTCCACGGTCTTCTTCACACACATCAAATATTCTTCCTCTTGCAAATGGATAACCAAAACTATCTAACCAGCCACCGGCGCCACCGGCATATTCAAATAAAGATTTATTATTATAAGAAAGCAGCTTGGGCTGGCAGGCTGCATTTTGTTTATCAAGTTCTAATAATTCAATAGCCGGTTGCAGCCAGCCAGGTTGTACTTCCACATCAGAATTCAGAATTACATAATAATCGGCCTGTACTTTTTTCAGCGCTTCGTTATATCCTTTTGCAAACCCAAAATTTTCTTCTAATAAGATTATTTTTATTTGTGGGTAAAATTTTTCAAGAAAAAAAACAGAATTATCTGTTGAGCCGTTATCTGCCACTATCACTTCTAAGTTGACATAAGTGGTGGCAAGCACGGATGGCAAAAATTTTTCAAGATATTTTTGACCATTCCAGTTAAGGATTACAATTGCGGCTTTTGGTTGATAAATCAAAGGGTGTATAAAATATTTACTCAAAAATAAGGGAAGCCGTTTTATCCTTATTAAATTCGGTGAATGTTTGGACAAATTTTAAACCTGAAAACCGGGCTGGCAGCTTTGGCTATTCTTATTGCCAGTGGTACCATTTTTTATTCTCAGTATTTAGCAAAAAAAATAGCAACTGAAGAAAGGCAGAAAGTGGAACAATGGGTGGAAGCCGGAAAATTTGTTATAAACTCACCTGCAATTACTGATACCAAACTGGCATCGTTGATTTTGACAGAAAACAAATCCATTCCTATTATTGAAACGAATGAAAAAGACAGTATTCTTCAATATATCAATCTGGATTCGGCAAAAGCAAATACGGATAAAGAATTTCTGGGTAAAAAACTTGCAAGTTTCAAATCACAGAATAATCCAATAGAGTGGATTAATCCTGCTGATTCAACTCAACGGAATCTATACTATTACGGCGAATCTTTATTGCTGAAAGAAGTAAGGTATTATCCCATCGTTCAACTTTTTATTATCGGGTTATTTATCGCTATTACCATACTTGCTTTGCGAAGCAATTACCGCAGTGTGCAAAACCAGGTATGGGCAGGCATGGCAAAAGAAACTGCACATCAATTGGGTACTCCTGTTTCATCGCTTGAGGGTTGGGTGGAAATGCTGAAGCAAAACACTGCCAATGAAAAAATAGTAAAAGAACTGGAAAAAGATGTGAACCGCTTGCAACTAATCTCAGACCGGTTTGGAAAAATTGGAAGCAGCCCGCAATTAGAACAAAAAAATATTATCAGCCAGGTGATAGCAATGGTTGACTACATGAAAAAAAGAGCAACGGGTAAAGTAAATTTTGTAATCAATACATATGGTGAAAAAGAAATGAATGCAAACATTTCTGAGCCATTGTTTGATTGGGTAATAGAAAACCTGTTGAAAAATGCATTGGATGCAATGGATGGCAAAGGCACAATTGAAATTTCAATTCAAAAACAGCAGGGTAATGTTCAAATAGATATTTCTGATACTGGAAAAGGAATCAGCAGGCAATACCATAAAAAAATATTCAAACCCGGATTTACTACAAAGAAAAGAGGGTGGGGGCTGGGGCTTAGTTTATCCAAAAGAATAATTGAGCAATATCATAACGGAGAAATTTTTGTAAAAAATTCTGAGTTGGGGAAAGGAAGTATATTTAGAATTGTGTTGAAGAAATAGTTTAAAAGTTTAAGTGTTTAATTGTTTAAGAGTTTAATTGTTTAATGGTTTAAGAGTTTAGTAGTTCAGTAGTTCAGTAGTTCAGATGCTATGATAGAGGCAAACAGCAGCATTTTTTTCGTCGTATCAAACTATATTTGCATTCCTTAAATGCCCAGGTGACGAAACCAGCCTGCCGGCAGGCAGGTTGGTAGACGCACTACTTTGAGGTGGTAGCGCCGGTAACGGTGTGTCCCGATTCAGTCGGGATCATGGGCACAAAAAGTTCTTTTAAATAAAATTGCTAAAAATTGTAACAGAAATTAAATGCCCAGGTGGCGAAATTGGTAGACGCACTACTTTGAGGTGGTAGCGCCGGTAACGGTGTGCTGGTTCGAATCCAGTCTTGGGCACAATGATTTTTTAAATTAAAAAAGACCGTAACGGTGGATTCCGGTTCAATTGGGATGTTGGATGCCGGATTATTTTTTTATCACTGCGCTTAATTTATTTTTTGTTTTTTCAAGTAGTTCATTTTTTGTAACCTTGATTTTTTCTACTAATAAATTTGCTGCTTCAGCTTCAATTGAATTGCTTACTAGAAACTCTTTTCTGAATTTTTTTAATTTGCCATGGAAAATAAAATTGTCCTGCCAATCGCCAAGGTATTTTAATGGTTTCTCCAACTGTTTTATCTCCATCAGACTTTTAGCGGGATTTGGAGTGCAAACCATTAGCCAGTAGTACAAATCTTTAAATTTTTTTCTTATTTCATGTGCATTTTCATCTGTATTTTTTGATTGCCAGTCAGCTTTATGTATTACTTCATTTACATACATGTTTATTTTATCTGTACATTCTGAATTAGTAAGCAGTGCTAAAGATGAAGATGTGCAGGCGGAAAACTCCTGGAATTGTTCATCATTAAAATCGAGCATTGCATTTTTTGTAAAGTGATGTGTAAGGGATTTATTGGTTTGTAGGAATTTTTTAAATAATGGCA
>JANOJO010000561.1:0-3041 GCA_031418795.1 Bacteroidota bacterium
ATATTGGGATACAATTGAAATTGTGCTTCTAAATCAAATAAGTCTTGAAGCGTTTTAATATTTATAAACTCAACCTCCGCTTTTTCATTATCATTTGCAAATAGTAAAATAGATGCTGTTGTTAAAGCATCATCAAAAACATTTTCTTCAAAGTCGAAAATTAAAATGTACCGAAGTAATTTGTTCTTAATAAGATAAGATTTAACCAATTTGCCATAATCAGAATTCAAAAATTCCGAAGGAATTATGTAAGCTGCTCTGCCACCCTTGTTTAATTGGTATGCAGATTTTAAAAGAAAGAGAGAATATAAATTTGTAAAGCCACTCAATTTGATTCCAAGTTTCTCTTCAATTTCAGTAAGAAGTGATTTGTTATCATAATCGTGAAATTTGAAGTACGGTGGGTTGCAAATAATTCCATCATATCTATTATCCCAATCATTAAACATGTAGTCTTTCTGAATGATTGAAACTTGATTTTCATTTTCAAATATATGTTCAGCTTGTTGTAAAATATTTTCATCTATATCAAAACCTTTTATTGAGCAAACAGTATTTATTTCTCTAATAGCCCTTGCAAATACACCAAGTCCAAAAGCAGGGTCTAAAACTGTTTTAAGGTTTTTGTTTCCTACTATCCACTTCGCCATAAATATAGCAACTGGAAAAGGAGTAAAAAACTGTGCAAATTTTTTACGATGCTCAATAGAAGTTTGTTGAGCATATTTCTTTTCAGGTTCATTGGAAGCTATTATTAAATTTTCTGTAAGCATTAGAATTCTTTTTCGTTAATTCCTAAAATCGTTATTAAATTTTTTACATCAAGATATGCGTCACCACCTTCAAATGTTACATAGAAAAGCAGTCTGCCTCTGTCAAGTTCTTTGAGTTTACTTTTATGCGTTGGCATATCAATTTTCCCGGCTATTTCAGTTCCGAATACCGGGTTAATTTTGATAGTTGTTTTATTTTGGTTCTTGACATCACTCTCCAACCGAAATTTCACATCCTCATTGTCTGGGTCAGAAATAATTGTCAAAATACTTTCATAAGAAATACCAAAAACCTTGTCAAAGAAAACTTGAAAATAAAAGTGGGGAACATTGTAAACCTGTGTCCACAAGTAAACAACTTTAAGGTCTTCAACTTTCGGAGTAATGCTTAAAAAATCTCTTTTCTGAACTTCTATTGGCTAATGTTTTAGGGTCAAGCAGATAAATATTCCGTTATCCGGGGTGGGTTGGTTTTGCGTTAGGATTTTTATAAAAAAAATACGCTACAGTGAGGAATAGTGTAAATACAGCCACCCTACCGGCAGGCTGGCTTCCTATTCTTTCATTCCTTTCCCTTTTCTTAATATCTTTCCCAAAAAAATAAACGGATTGACAGAGCAATAAATATTTTACAAAATGTCAGAAAATTTCCACGCAGTCAGTTGGGCTTTCAATACAAATATTTATGAAGTAAACCTTCGGCAATACACTGAACAAGGTACTATCAATGCTTTTGCTACGCATCTTCCGCGGTTAAAAGATATGGGTGTGCATACACTTTGGTTTATGCCGTTGCAACCCGTGGGTAAACAAAATAGAAAAGGCATACTCGGCAGTTATTATTCTATCAGCGATTATATTTCTATTAATCCTGAGTTTGGAACTGCTGCTGATTTTAAAAAATTGGTTGATGATGCTCATGCTCTTGGTTTTAAAATTATTATTGACTGGGTGGCCAATCATACCGCATGGGATCATGTATGGACAATAACCAATCCTGATTTTTTTTCAAAAGATGAACAGGGAAATTTCCGGCCGCCTTATCCTGATTGGGAAGATGTTATTCATCTTAACTATGAAAACCCGCGGCTTTGGTCAGCCAAGATAAATGAAATGAAGTTTTGGATAAATGAATTTGATATTGATGGATTCCGTTGTGATATGGCTCATCTTGTACGGTTGGATTTTTGGAAACAGGCAAGAACAGAACTGGATGAAATAAAAAAACTTTTCTGGCTGGCAGAAACAGAAGAGCCGCATTATCATGAAGTGTTTGATGCCAGTTATACCTGGGAATTTTTGCATAAAATGGAAGCCTACTGGAGAAGAGAAACAGATATTGGCGGATTATACCGTGTGCTGCAAAAAAATGAATCTGCATTTCCCCAAAATGCGTTGCGTATGTTTTTTACATCCAATCATGATGAAAATTCGCATAGCGGCTCAGAGTATGAACGGATGGGAGGATCTGCAAAAACTTTTGCCGTTCTTTGCGCCACATGGAAGGGCATACCACTTTTATACAGTGGACAGGAGTTGCCAGTAAAAAGACGACTGGCTTTTTTTGAAAAAGATAAAATAGAATGGACAAAAAATATTGAACTGCATCATTTTTATAAAACGCTTTTGACCCTTCATTCCAATAACCCGGCATTAACTGCATTTGATTCTGAAACATACAGGCTTCAAACATCGGCAGATGATACTGTGTTTGCTTTCTTAAGAAAAAATGGAGAACGGGAAGTGCTGGTTATTCTCAATCTTTCTGCAAACAATAATCAGCATGTAGAAATAGTGGATGAAAGAGTGAATGGTGTTTTTGTTAATGTTTTTTCAAGTGAAGCAAAAGATTTTTCTTTTTCAAAAAATATTGCTCTTCAGGCATGGGATTATTTGGTGTATGAAAAATAAAAACCGCCCCGTTCAATACGGGACGGTTTGAAATATTTTTTTACAATTACTTTATTCGTTCATATTAAGCGGATAAGTATAGGTACCACGGTAGCCTGGATAAAATCCTTCGAGCCTTACAGTACCTAAAATATTATCAAGCAGTTTGCTTAAGTCTTCTACAGTCTTTACAGGTCTGCCATTTACGCTGGTGATTATAAAATCTTTTTCCATTTTAGTTTCACTTAGTTTGCCGCCTTCTCTTATTTTCTTTACCACCACACCGCCATTTACTTCATACTGCTCTGCTTTTTTTGCATCAAGTGTTGCCAGGTCAGCGCCAATATTATCCTGTAAATTTTCTGGCGTTAATCCTGC
>JANOJO010000562.1:0-10154 GCA_031418795.1 Bacteroidota bacterium
CCTGCGTTACTATGCTCATCAGGCTGCGCAAGGAATGAAGGGTACAGTCTTTAATATTTACACCATCAATTAATAGTTCCCCATCGCTTACATCATGAAAGCGGGGAACAAGATCTGCCAGCGTAGATTTTCCTGCACCCGATGAACCCACCAGCGCAATTGTTTTTCCTTTTTCTACAGTAAAATTTATTTTATCAAGTATCACCACATCGTCATAAGAAAAACTTACATCACGAAATTCTATTCTGTCATTGAAAGAACTTATGTTTTTACCATTTGGATTATCATCAATCACAACCGGGGTGTTTAAAATTTCTTCCACTCTTATTAATGCCGCAGCTCCTCTCTGTATATTAAAAAAAGAAGTGGAAATATTTTTTGCAGGATTAATGATTAAGGCAAAAGAGGCAATATAGGCCATCAGTTCTTCACCCTTCAGTCCATTATTTTCTAACACCAGCCTGCCACCAAAATATAAAATAGTACAAAGCACAATTACACCGAGCAACTCAGTAAGCGGAGATGCCAAATCTCTTCTTGCGCCCATTTTTTTTCTTATATGAAAAAGTTCTGCATTTACACTATGAAATCTTCCGCTCAATAATTTTTCAGCAAGAAAAGCTTTTATCACCCGCAGGCCACCAAGTGTTTCATCAAGTATAGAAAGGCTTTCACCTAATTTAATAGCAGCATCCTGTGACTGGCGTTTTAGTTTACGGCTTATTCTGCCAATGATAAGACCCGTAACAGGAAGCAGGATTAATAAAAATAAAGAAAGCTGGGGTGAAATAATGATTAAGAAAATAAGATAACCAAGTACAGTTAATGGATCTTTTATCATACCATCAAATGTGCCCACCACAGATGATTCAATTTCTCCAATATCATTCGTCATTCTTGAAATGATATCTCCTTTTTTCTTTTCTGTAAAATATCCGATGGGCAGGCGTAGTATTTTATTATAAACATCACCACGAAGCTCAGTAATGATGGCGCTGCGTACGGGTACAGATATACGATTGGACAAATAAATAAAAATATTCTTCAGCAAGGTGGCTGTAATAATAAAAATACATATTGCAGTTAAAGCACCGATGTTTCCCTGTTTAGCTTTTATATCAAGCAGGATATTGGCAATAAATGAACCCAGCACATTTGTTTTAATAAATGGCGCCCCTGCCTGGCCTGTGTCAAATATTAACCCAAAAAAAGGAATTAGCATACCGATAGAAATGACACCAAATAGTGTGGCCAAAATGGTACAAAGAAAATAAAGGGCAAGTTTGCCGGTATGTTTTTTTAAGTATCCAAAAATTCGTGAAAATTTCTTCATCAGTTTTTATAAATCGCTTAAACGGGGCAAAGTAACTAATTTTACCACGTCCACCGAAGCTTCTTTGTCAAATGTTTTATTATCAAACTTAGATAGCGAAGGTGGGCTGCAAATAATAATATTAACTATGGAAGAAGGGAAAAGACAAAAGCAAATTGCAGGCTTGCTCAATGAAGAGATGAACACAATTTTTCAGCGGCTCAGTCTTTCAATGATTGATGGGGGCATGGTATCTATCTCGGCAGTAAAAATTACACCCGATCTTTTGGAAGCAAGATTTTACCTGAGTTTTTTCCAGGTAAAAGATGTAAAAGCTGCCATGAAAAAGATTGATGACCGCCATCACGATATAAAAAAAGAATTAACTGCAAAAGTGCGCCATCAACTGCGCAGCATGCCCGTGTTGAAATTTTTTCAGGATGATACGCTTGATCAGGTGTTTAAAATTGAAGAGCTTCTCAGGAAAATAGAAAAAAAATGAAACGGTAATAGAGGATTTGGAATTGGGATTTCCGATTTCGGATTTAGGAGCAAGTAACAATAAATCTACTCGTTTCCTAAACTTTAAACTTTTAAACTCTTAAACTATAAACTCTTAAACCCTTAAACTCAAAAACTCTCTTGAACTTCCTCTTCGCCTGGCGGTATTTCAAAGCTAAAAAAAGCACCAATGCAATTAATATCATTGCATGGATAAGTATTGTGGCCATGTCGCTTGGCACTACGGCTTTAATATTAGTGCTGAGTGTGTTTAATGGTTTGGAAGGATTGGTAAAATCTCTTTACTCAAATTTTTATACCGATCTGAAAATTTTTCCTGCAAAAGGCAAAGTACTTACACTTACAGAAGATCAATTGAAAAAAATAAGAAGCGTAGGCGGCATAAAAAATTTTTCATTGATTGCGGAAGAAAAAGGAATACTTCAGCATTCCGGCCTTGATGGTGACAGCGCTGAATTTAATTTTCAACGGGCTGTTACTATAAAAGGTGTGGATGATAATTATAAAAATGTGGCCGGTGTGGCTAACAGCATTGTACGGGGAGAATTCAGCACGGGCAATGATGAATCACCGTTCATGATTCTTGGTTCTGGTGTAGAAGATGCATTGCAGGTAAGGGCAGAAGAAAATATTTACCCGATAAAAGCATACCTGCCAAAGAAAGGTGTATCGGAATTATTTGATCCGGCAAAAAATGTAAGTGCGGACTTTGTAAATACATCAGGTGTGTTTGTTATTCAGCAGGATTTTGATAATAATTATGCTATCACCAATCTTGATTTTGTAAAAAAAATGCTTGGCCTGCAAAAAGATGAATACAGCGGATTGGAAATAGCTTTGAATAACCCCGATGATTTGGATGCTGTGCAAACTGATTTACAAAAATTGCTTGGCGACAATTATCTTATTCAGTCAAGGTATGAGCAAAACCGCGGATTGTACTCCATCATGCGGGCAGAAAAATGGGTAATCTATGCAGTACTGGTTCTTATTTTAATAATTTTTTCATTTACCATCGTCAGTGCATTAACCATGCTGGTGATAGAAAAACAAAAAGACATCAGTGTACTGAATGCAATGGGAGGCGATAAAAATTTTATTCAAAAAATTTTTTTAAGCGAAGGATTACTGATTGGCACTATCGGAGGAGCAGCAGGCATATTGCTTGCATTAATTATAACCTGGCTTCAGGTAAATTTTAAACTGGTGGCTCTGGGCGGGCAGTCATTTCTTATTGATTATTTTCCTGTGGAGCTTCGCCTCCCCGATTTCATTTTAGTTGCCGCTACAGTTTTATTTATTGCTTTATTAGCCTCCTGGATTCCTGCGAGAAAAGCTGCGGGGCAGAAGATGTCGTTGAGAAGTGAGTAGCCCCCTGTCCCCCGAAGGGGGTACTTAGATTTAATTCTTCACTACTTAATCTTCATTTTTTTTACCTGAAACTTTAGTATAGTGAATTTTATTACGTTTAGTATTATACAATCTTCATCTTTAAGAATAAGTAAAATAAATAAGTATGATTGACCTAAGTTCCCCCTTCGGGGGACAGGGGCTTCTTTTCGGGGGACAGGGGGATTAATAATCTCCCAGCGTTTCCGGCAACTGTGCCAATGCTTTTGCAAGTTGTTCATCATTGGGAGCCACGCCATGCCAGTTATGATCGTTTTCCATAAAATCAACTCCTTTACTCATTATTGTTTTCATCATTATGGCAATTGGTTTTCCATTGCCTGTTAATGATTTGGCTTTTTCAAGAGTTGCCACTACTTCATCCATATCATTTCCATTCATTTCAAGTGTGGTCCAGCCGAATGTTTCAAATTTCTGACGGATATCACCAAGTGCCATCACTTTATCAGTAGGGCCATCAATCTGCTGGCCATTCCAGTCAACAGTGGAAATAAGATTGTCAACTTTATGATGCGCCGCAAACATGATGGCTTCCCAAACCTGTCCTTCATCCAACTCACCATCACCATGCAATGAATACACAACCGTTTTTTCTCCATTAAGTTTTTTTGAAAGTGCAGCGCCAATTGCCACACTCATGCCCTGGCCAAGTGATCCTGATGCAATACGAATACCGGGCAAATGTTCATGTGTAGCAGGATGACCCTGTAGGCGGGAATTTAATTTTCTGAAAGTTGCCAGTTCTTTTATTTCAAAATAACCGGTACGGGCAAGTGTGCTGTAATACACAGGTGAAATATGTCCGTTGGAAAGAAAAAAAAGATCTTCATTTTTTCCATCCATAGTAAAATCACGGGAATGCTTCATGGTTTTGAAAAAGAGAGCCGTAAAAAAATCTGTACATCCAAGTGAGCCACCAGGGTGACCACTATTTACACCATGAACCATTCGTAAAATATCTCTTCTTATTTGGGATGCAGTGTTTTTCAGTTCGGTCATAGAATTTTTTTAAGTTTTAAACCATTAGATTTTAATTTATTCCAACAGCCTTTGAATCGGTGCAAAAATGCAATCTTTTTAAATACAAAATCCAATGTTGATAATGAAGCTGAAAATTTTTGAGGCTTTTGAACAGAAGCAGGAACTATATTTGTAAATAAATTCATTAAGCTGTTTAAAATCCCGGAATTTTCCATTTATTTTTGCGCAAGTTTCAGAATCAATTGAGAAACCACTACCCGAAAACCTAAAGACTGTACTTATGAGCTCCTTTCTTGTTATTTATTTTATTATTGCCGTAGCCTTATCGCTTGCCATCAATTTCCTTCTATTAAAATTTTCTTTCAACCTGGGTTCAAGAAATAACCTGGCCTTCAGACAGATAAGATGGTCGTCGCATGTAAAACCATCTATTGGCGGTATTTCTTTTTTCATCATTTTTCTTTTATCATGGGGCATTTTTGGCCTGGTGGCAAAAGAAAGAGTAATAACACCGGATACACAAATTATTGGCCTGGTTTCAGCATCCAGCATTGGATTTCTGGCCGGGTTATACGATGATGCTTTTAATACAAATCCACTGATTAAATTTTTATTACAACTTCTTTGTGGCATTATCCTGGCAGCATGTGGTATTAAAATCAATATTTCAAATTACGAAGTACTCAATATTTTCTTTACCCTGGTATGGGTGGTGGGATTAATGAATTCTATAAACATGCTTGACAATATGGATGGAGTAACAGCCAGTGTATCCATACTTATTATTGCAGGCATCATGTTTGTTTTTGCTTTCACCGGCAAACCCTCCTCTGAATTTTACCAGCTTGTACTTGTTGGGGTATTAGGTGCTTTGATTGGTTTTTTAAGATTCAACTGGAATCCTTCAAAAATATTTATGGGAGATACAGGCAGCCAGTTTCTTGGGGTTTTTCTGGCAGCAACCAGCATTCTTTTTTTGTGGCAGTTTAATGATGGCAACCAGGGCGTATTGCAAATAAAACCATTTGTACTGCCTGCATTATTTTTTATAATCCCAATTATTGATACCACTACGGTTACTTTAAGAAGAATGCTCCGGGGCGAATCTCCTTTTGTAGGGGGTAAAGATCATATTACACACCACATGGCTTATCTTGGCTTAAAGGAGAAACAGGTAGTATTTATAATTGCCATAACCACATTGCTGTCTTTTCCTATTGCCTTTTATCTTTTAAAATACAGCTGGAACTTCTATCTTTCATTTGGCGTATTAGCTTATGTTGTCGCTTTGTTTTTAGTATTTCAGTTTTATTACAAAAAAGGAGAACTGAGCCACCAGAAGAAAATACAGGATCAGCGGCCTATTCCAAAAATTACCAAAGAATCCCTTGCTGCATTTACAGAAAAAATACAGGCTAAAAACTAATTAGCCCATTCGTTAAAATTATCCCGGCTTTCAATTTTTAATGATGCTGTTTTATTAGATTTGCTTTCTGCAAAAAAATAGAATTATGAATCCTGATGAAATAATACCGATTCAGCAAAATGCTGATGAGCACATGAAGAAAGCTATTGAACACCTGGAAGCTGAGTTGATAAAAGTTCGTGCAGGCAAAGCCAATCCACAGATGGTAGATGGAATTACAGTTGACTATTATGGATCACCCATGCCGCTAAACCAGGTTTCAAATATCAGTGTGATGGATGCAAGAACAATTTCTATTCAGCCCTGGGAAAAAAATATGCTTCAGCCAATTGAAAAAGCAATCATGCAGGCCAATATCGGCATCACTCCTCAAAACGATGGCAATATCATCCGCCTCTTTTTACCACCGCTTACTGAAGAACGAAGAAAAGAATTGGTGAAAAGATGCCATGCCGAAGGTGAACATTGCCGGATTTCTATCCGCAATATCCGCAGGGATGCTATTGAGCATATAAAAAAATTGCAGAAAAATGGATTAAGTGAGGATGCAGCAAAAGATGCAGAAGCAAATGTGCAGGCAACTACTGATAAGTTTATTGCTGCTGTAGAAAAACACCTAACAGCAAAAGAGAAAGATATTATGGTGGTGTAAAGGGGAAAATCCCAGTTGAGAAATTCCAAATCCCATTTTGAAGAAGCAAATGGAATTTGTCCAAAGGGCTCCGTTGGAGGAATTTGTTTTTTGGGATTTGGGTTTAGAATTTATCTGTTTGCCAGCCACACTCCTACTAAAATTATACCCAAGCAACCTATCTGCAGCGCTGTAATTGTTTCTCCATAAATAAAGCCCAATGCAATGGCGATAAACGGAATGCCATAAGTAACTAAAGATGCAAACAACCCGCCAGCTTTTTTTACCAGCATATAAAAAAGTACAGTGGCAATGGCACTGGCAACCACTCCAAGTATTAAAGATGCAATGATTGACCACCTCACTGCAGATGGTTCATTAAAATTTAAATTAAACTCTGTCGATACTAATGTAAAAAAATCCTGTTGCCACAAAATATAAGTTGTGGGCAGCAGCATAAAGGAAAGCGATACGGTAGCGATATGAATGGGATTAATATCTTTAAGATAATGACTGACAATATTAATATTTACTCCATATAGAAGTGTGCCCGCAACTATCCACAGGGCATACTCAAGGTTTTCAAAACTTATTCCTTTTTTTCCGGCAATGGTTAAAAGACAAAGCCCCGCAAAGCCAATAACCACACCCAGAATTTTTCTATTGCTGATTTTTGATTTAAAAAAAAGAGCGCCAACCACCACCACGCAAATTGGTGTGAGTGAGTTCAGGATACCAGCCAGTGAACTATCAATGTTATTTGCAATGGCTCCGGCAAAAAAATATGCCGGCAACAGGTTGCCGCAAATTGCTGATAAAATAACTAATGGTAATTTTTGTTTGGGGATTTTAAAAATATGAACCACAGCAAATGGAAGCAGTACAATGCCCCCTGAAAAAATTCTGAGTGATGCTATCTGTACAGAACTCAACCCTTCGGTACTGAAGTGCATCAGTTTAAAAGAACTGCCCCAGATAATACAAAGAAGTATAAAGAGAAGCCAACTTGCAAAAGAATAATTTTTCATAATCTGCGGGCAAATGTCTGTATTATTTTTTACAAGAATAAATATGAAAATCGGCCAGTCCTGTAAATTAAAAATTTTATATTAGCTTTTCATTTCTAAATAACCATTATGGCAAAAATAAAACTGATTGAAGTAAGCACCCGTGCCCCAAAAGATTTTGATAAAGAAAAGACAAAGTTGAAAACGGCTGAAATATTAAAAACCCTGGATGAACTTCAAAATCTTTTATATGCCGAAAGTAAACATGCAGTATTAGTTGTAATTCAGGGAATGGATGCAAGCGGAAAAGATGGAGTGATCCGCAATGTATTTGGAAAACTGAACCCGCAGGGCGTAACCGTAAAATCTTTTAAAGCCCCGACTGCCGAAGAATTATCGCATGATTTTTTATGGCGGGTACATAAAAATGCACCAGCAAAAGGTATTATCCAGATTTTTAACCGAAGTCATTATGAAGATATTTTAATAACCCGTGTGCATGGCTTGTGTGATGATGATACGGCTGTAAAAAGAATAAAAGCAATAAATGATTTTGAACAAACATTAAATGAACATAACAATACGCATATTTTAAAATTTTACCTGCATGTGTCTCCCGAGGAACAACATGAACGATTAAGCGAACGATTGAAGGATCCTGCCAAAATGTGGAAATACAATGAAAAAGATTTTGAAGAAGCTAAACGTTGGGACAAGTATATGAGTGTGTACCAGGATTGTTTTGATAACTGCAATAAAATACCGTGGACAGTAGTGCCAGCCGATCAAAACTGGTATAAGGAATTTATCATCACATCTCAATTGTATGACCTGCTGAAAAGTTTAGACATGAAATTTCCCGGTTTAAAAAAATGAAAACTAATTATATAGTTTCCTATATTCATAGACTTATTTTTTATTACCAACTAAAACCAATTTTTTATGGGAATGCTTAAAGAATTTAAAGAATTTGCAATGAAGGGCAGTCTTCTTGAGATTGCTGTTGCTTTTGTAATGGGCGGAGCATTTGGTAAAGTAGTAACCAGTTTTACTGAGGGCTTAGTTGCCCCTTTGGTTGGTTTACTTACCGGGAAAGATCTGAGTTCAAATATTTTTGTTTTAAAAAAAGGAGTAACTGAAATAAAAGATGCAGCCGGAACAGTAATTACTGAAGCGCAGGCAGAGGTTGCATTAAAATGGGGAGCCTTTCTTACTACAGTTATTGATTTTATCATTGTGGCGTTTGTCATGTTCCTTGTAATAAAAGCATTGAACAGCATGAAGAAAAAAGAAGCCCCTGCTGCGCCTGCGGCTACACCTGAAGATATTACCCTGCTTCGTGAAATAAGGGATGCATTGAAAAAATAATTTTTTTTTAAAAAAAGTACCAGAGACATTAAGTTCCGGTACTTTTTATTTTTGCGTCAATAATGAAAAAAAAATCTGACTTTCCGGTCATTTTTTTCCCATTATAAATCTGTTCGAAATAAGAATTAAACTATTATCTTTGAATTCACCGTGTAAAAGCGGTCTGATATTTTAAACCTACAACTAACTGGTATGAGAAAACTCATTTTTACATTACTTGCATTTACAATTACACTCTCATTAGCAGCCCAGGAAAAAACTGATGCCAAAAAAATGGTGCCATCAAAAAAAGGCTGGATAACCAAAGGCATGTTAAGTTTTAATATTGGTCAGGGCGGTAGCCGCAACTGGGCAGCCGGTTCCGAAAAATTTACATTGCAGGGCGCAGCCTATCTTAACTACCAGGCAAACAGAAAATGGAGAAAAAATATCTGGGAAAATAATTTTGAACTTTCCTATGCACTTGTCAGTACAAACAAATTAGGTTTTAGAAAATCTGATGACAAAATTGATTTTACATCTTTATTTCGTCATACTATTACCAAGAAAAATGATCTGGTTGGTATTGGCGCCTGGTTCAATATGCGTTCACAATTTCATCATGGGTACGACTATAACGAAACACCCAAGAGAAGAATTTCAGGCTTGATGGCTCCCGGTTATTTTACCGCAGGCCCTGGTTTTGAAATCAGGCCAAAATTATTCAGCCTTTTTGTTTCGCCATTAGCACCCCGGTTAATTTTATTTACTAACCAACCTTACAGTTTCAATTACCAGGGTGGCATAAAGCCAGATGGCTCGCAGGAAATTCCTCTTTCATGGCATTATAACATTAACCCGGAAAGAAAAGTAAGATTTGAATTAGGAGCACTTGTTTCAGCCAAATTCAAAAGAACAATTGCGAAGAACGTAACTTACAAAACCCGTGTTGATTTCTTCTCCAACTATTTGGATGATCCGCAAAACATTGATGTGTTCTGGACTAACAGTTTGCATTTGAAAGTAAATAACTGGCTGCTGGTAAACTACAGCTTCGATCTTATTTATGATGATGATGTAAAATTATTTGGCCCATTAAGAAATAAAGCCGCTACACAATTGAGATCACAGCTTGGAGTAGGGTTTGCTGCAAAGTTTAAATAGATAATATTTTAATAATCAGTCAAAGTCCCGTTATTTTGAAACGGGATTTTGTTTTTTTCCGAAGGAATGCCTTCGGCACACCACAAAAAATTCAATTGATTTGAATAACTCCACATACCAAATAAAGCTTCCGCAGTTTGAAGGCCCTTTTGATCTGCTTTTGTTTTTTATTGAAAGAGATGAACTGGATATTTACAATATTCCCATTACAAAAATCACCAACGAATTTTTAGATTTTATTCATACACAGGAAACACTGAACATAGAACTCTCCAGCGAATTCATCTTATTCATTTCAACCCTGATGAGGATAAAAGCAAAAATGCTGCTGCCCCGCAAAGAACTGGATGAGCA
>JANOJO010000563.1:0-2053 GCA_031418795.1 Bacteroidota bacterium
CAATATCAGGACTCTTTACCAACAACTCTTTTATTGTAAGTTTTCTTAAATTCGTGTTGTTGGTGTGGTGAACTAAAGCAGTCAGTGAATAATTATAAAACACCAACAACGGCGTAAAGTATGGGAAGCTTTGTTGAAAATTCCTATGGGTGATTTATCTACTTATTCGCTTATTGCCGGCAATATTGATAACCCAAAAGCTTCAAGGGCAGTTGGTACTGCCATTGGTGATAACCCTGTTGCATTTTTAATTCCCTGTCACAGGGTTATTAAATCAACAGGTGATTTTGGACAATACCATTGGGGATGTATAAGAAAAACTGCGATGATTGGCTGGGAAGCGGCTAAAACAAATCCGGAAAATTAATTTATTACTTTAAAATTTCTGGTATAAATTTCCATTGATTATCGTTGGAAACTTATACCATGATTTGCATATATTTAAGAATTATACACAACCTTAACTAGATGCTTTTATCAATTTCAGGATATATTCTTTCTGGTGTAGTAGGCGGGCTTTTTGCCGCAATTCTATATCCAATTTTCACTCATGTCGTGTTAAGATGGTATAATAAATCTAAAACTAAATTATCAATTGATACTGTTGACCGTTTGAATTGTCGAGTCACCAATAATTCCTGTGTAACATTAAAAAATGTCATCGTCTATGTTACAATAAACAATACAAAAGATGATATACTGGTTAGCGATGAATTTCAAGTATTTTGTTCAGATAAACAAATTGTAGAAGATCGTTTATCATGGTCGAAAAATATTGAGGGAAGAAATTTATCAGAAATAGATATTCATCAAGGCGAAAGTCAGAAATTGAATTTAATCCGTGCCCACACTATCAATTCTAAACTAGCCCTCGAAATTGCATCTGAACAAGGATTTTATAATAAGGACTTGAAGAATAGTTCACGAGCAATTTTAACTGCTAAGAAGAATTATGTTTTAAAAGTTAAAGTTGTTGGAGATAATCTGTGGCCAGTCGAGCAAACCTTTACATACACTCAGTTGACATCTGAAATAACAGAAATTTAAAGGTCACTTTGACACCGTTGTTACCAACAACGGCGTAAAGAGTTTTTGTATTTATAGTCTGTAAATTTGTGTATGCTTAGTTTACAAATCTCAGACGAGGTATTGAAAAAACATATGTTTAGTTTTTTCCCTTCGTTAAAACAATACCCAACAAAATATCTCCCTCTCATTTTTAGTGACGAGTCCGCTATACCAGAACATATGGCATATTTATGCCCGCTATGTTTAAAAAATTTTATTTACTATATACCAACTCAATTAAGATGGTCAGAAGTGTTTTCGCTTGATCATTTTCCGCCGGAAGATCTTAATGGCAAACTGACTGTTTTGGTATGCAAACCATGCAATAACAATGCAGGATCTTCTTATGAATCGAAATTCAGCGAACTAATAGAAAAACAATGCTTCAATCAGAAGATTCCAAATGCAAAGATTAGCACTAATGTTAAAATAAGCAATGTTAGAGGTTGGCACAGGGGAAAGTTTAGCATTGATGAAACTGGCCAATACAGATTTGACCTTACAACTAATCAAACCAAAAACTTACCTGAATTAGCGGAATGGGAAAATAAGCCTATGGGGGACTGGGAAATGAACGCAACTATAAAAGATGGGGACGAAAATAAATTGATCAAATCATTATTAAAAACTTCCTATCTCTACTGCTTCAACCATTGGGGCTATCATTTTGCTTTTTCAGCTTCGGCAAACTTAATCAGAGAAGTATTAAATGGGCATACAAATTACCCAATAAGCATCCCATCGATCTGGCTGGACAACAAAATAGAAAGCATCGAACTGGAAAAAGTAACGACAGGTGTTACATTCATTTCTGAACCAAAGGAATTACAGTCAATGTTTGTTAATATTCCAATTGAGCTGAAGCATATTAAATATAAATGCATAATCCCAATCCAAATTCCCAATCCAACAGAAAGAAGTATAGAAGAAATGAAAAGGATCAATCAGTCAATTCTTAATGAAAAGTCAGTCACTATCAAAATAG
>JANOJO010000564.1:0-1783 GCA_031418795.1 Bacteroidota bacterium
AGCCGGCAATAATCATTTGCCTTGATGAAAATTTTCTTGCAATTTTTCCAACAAGCAATCCCTGAAATATGGCAGAAGTAATACCGATAAATGCAAAAACATAAGTGGCTTCTTTTACTGTCAGTGAATATTTTTCTTTCCATAAAAGTCCACTGGTGATTTGCATGATACTGAAAGCAACAACATAAAGAAAGAAAAGGAACATGAGTTGTTGAAATACCGGTTTAGAAATCCATTTTTTAATTGGCGCTAACGGATTCAGGTTTCTTTTTTTATTCGGGTCAATATGATGGTTGCTTTCTTTTAAAAACAAATAACCACTCAGCAGGTTCAGCGCATTTAAAATAGCAGCACCCATGCCCACCCAAAATACAGAACCTTCACCACTCCAGTCTTTCAATACTCCACCTATATATGGGCCAATGATAAAACCGATGCCGAACATTGCCCCAATCATTCCCATGTTTTTAGTCCGGTCTTTATGATCCGATATGTCAGCCATATATGCCTGCGCCACACTTATGTTTGCACTGCCAATGCCCGCAATAAACCGTGCAAGAAATAAAGTGTTGGCACCAGAAACAAAACTTAATAAAATATTTGAACAAAAAGTAATGAAGATACTCAGCAGCATTACCGGTCTTCTTCCTTTTCTATCACTCATGCCGCCCCAAAGCGGGCCAAAAATAAAATTCATTAATGCAAAAATGGCTACACAAATCCCTACAAACACATCTGGCATCTTCATTTCCTTTACAAAATAGGGGAGTACAGGAAACAACATGCTGAAGCATACCATATCGATGAAAACCGTAAAGCAGAGAACGATTTTTTGGCGGGTCATGTAGTTGGTTGGTGAAAAAAATATTAAAGTGAAAATAATTATTGTAAAAATGGAATCAGCCTGCTTACAATTTGTTTCATAAAAATCTCAGTAAGATTGGAAATTCCACCTTCAATCAATGATTCATTCAAAACAAAAATTTTATGCAAACGCAATTCACTTGTTCTTAAAAGTGGGGTGCTGCTGTAATCTTCAGCTTTAATTAAAAAAGAAAAATTATCATTTCGGAGTTTACTGGTAATCTGCATCATGATGTAGTCCCGGTACTGTTTACTGTATTGTTTGAGAGAATCAATGCAGGTCTGAGTTTGCTTGTACTATTATCACTGAATGGGAATTTAACCCAGACTATTTCGCCTCTTGAATAATTCATTTGCCATATAGCTTTTGAAGTTCATCATCTTCTTCAACAAGCCAGTCATCAAGAAGGGATTTTTCTGAAACTAATGTATAGGAATCAGCAAAATCATCTGCTTCACGAATATGGCGTACATAAGGAAGTTTATCTAAAATAACTTTAAGTTCATTGGCTTTGTCATCATCCACGATTATTTCATATTTTTTCATAATCTTCTTTTTAGCAATTTACAAAAATATTTTTCGGGTAAAGAATGTAAATCTAAATATTTGTTTTAAGCCAATGCCCCTTTACTCAACTCCTTTTCTTCCCTCTCCTTCAACTCCCGTATTTTATCCAATGCCCTCGCCACCACATCACACATGATCGTATATAAAGCTCCTTGCTTTGCATTTTCATAAATATAATCTAATGCCTGGTCTTCATCTGGTATGGTAACAACAGGTATGTTTGGATTTACTTTTTCAATTCCTTCTTTCAACAATCCAATTATTTCATCAGCCGTTCTTCCTCTTAAATTTTTATCGCAACGAATAATGATTTCATCAAAATACTGTGCAGAAATTTCTCCTAACTCACGG
>JANOJO010000565.1:0-15016 GCA_031418795.1 Bacteroidota bacterium
GATTGCATATTTCTTCACTTCGTTTATCATCGCTTCATCAAGTGCATCAATTACATTTCTGTATGCCGCCGCAGATAATGGTTTTATCAGCAGCATTAATCCTTTTCTTCCTTCGGGAAAATTATTGTCCTGATCAAGTGACTTTTGTTTGTTTCTTATAACCATCCCCAGGCCGGTGCGTACTGAATAACTGGTTTTGAAAATCCTGTTTGTGTTTTTAGCCTTTTCCCAGTTTCCTTCATAATAATAAAGCTTATCATCTCCATCTAACAAAAAGGTTAAAGCATCTCTATCTGCAAGTGTAGAAGGATTTTTTATGAGATGTTCATCAGGCATAAATAAATCAGTAACTGTGGGAGAAGAGATGGTGGTTGTAAATACAAAAAATGTGATGAGCAAAAAGCCAAGGTCAACCATCGGGGTCATGTCAATTTTTAAGGATAGTTTTTTGTTTCGGGAAAATGTTTTTCCCTTCCTCTGTGTTGAAGCGATATCAGGTTGCATCATAAAAAGTTGTTTGACTTATGATGCTGTTGCATACAATTTCCACAACAATTCTCAGGGTTGCTGCTGATCAAAGTCATCTTTGCCGCTTGTTAATTGTTCTATTTTTACGTTGCAAAAAAATATCATCATGAAAACAATTATTGTTCCTACCGATTTCTCTCCTGTTGCCACCAATGCAATGAATTTTGCAGCGGATATGGCTTTGAACATTCAGGCAAGTGTTTTGCTTTTACATGTGTACAAAGTGCCGGTTTCCTTTTCAGAGGTTCCCGTTGTGCTTGCTTCAATGGATGACTGGAAAAAAAGCAGTGAAGAAAAATTAGAAAATTTGAAACAATCGCTAACCCATATTACCTCGGGTAAATTAAAAATTTATACAGAAGCCCGGTTGGGAGATGTGGTTGATGAACTTGAGGATCTTTGCAAACATGTGCAACCTTTTGCTGTGGTAATGGGCACCAGGGGTGCAAGTGGCATTGAAAGAATTTTGTTTGGCAGTACAACTCTAACCGCTATCCGCCATTTAAAATGGCCTGTTATAGTTGTTCCACCTGGCAAGGAGTTTGGAAAAGGAATAAAGAAAATAGGATTTGCCTGCGATTTTCGGGAAGTAGTGGAAACCACACCTATCCACTTTATCAAACAAATGGTAAAAGAATTTAATGCAGAGTTGCATGTTTTGAATGTAGATTTTGAAAACAAACAATTCAAGCCTGAAACACCCGAACAGTCTTTGTTACTGCACACCATGCTTGAAGATGCAAACCCAAATTATCATTTCATTAATCATATAGATATTGAAGATGGTATTAATGAATTTGCCGAAACCAATAATCTTGACCTGCTGATTGCCATCCCCAAGAAACACAAACTGCTGGAAGGATTATTTAATAAAAGCAGTACTAAACAATTGGTTGCTCAGGCTCATGTTCCTGTTATGTGTGTGCATGAATAAACAGGTAGCTGCTTAAAAGAAATACCGGCCTAAGAAACAGGTGGCTTTAGTATGTATTAAGAATATGCCTGGTTTTACCTGATAGTATGGCTTGTAAGTCTTGTAGTATCACTTGTATTAAATCCAAGAAAGCCAACCGTAAAAAAAGATTCGATAGCGCCAACATTTTTTGCATAGTATTGTTTGCCGCCACCGGCATTGATAATGGGGCCGCCTGCCGGATTGTCTAATGAAAATTCATAATTCAGTTCTATCACATTAGTAAATACAACTCCATTCACGGTTCGTTGAATACCTTTTGCAGAAACGGTGTATTTATGGTAATTACTAAATCCGCTAACGGTGATTGTATTGGTCCAGTTTACGCCAATTGCTGAATCTTTCAGGTATATCAATTCAACTACCTGACCACCGGCTATTGCAGAATTTCCATACTGGCGATATACTCCTCCCAGTTTACTTATATAAGCTCTTGCCGTACCATTGGTTGATATTTGATCAAACTTGTAATACCTTCTGCCATTAATGGTAGTATCTGTGCCTATAGATTTTACAGAATAATTTCCGGCAGAGGTAGAAGCGTAACTCCATTCTGAGTTGGCGGTAACCGGTTGGTAATCGCCGGTATTTGCAGGAGTGACGTCAGCAATTTCTTTTTGACAGGCAGCAAGCAGCACAACTATAAATGCAAAACCAAAAAACTTTTTCATAAAAATTATTATACTTCTAAAGTAATTAAAAATCTGCACTTCCCGGAGTTCTTGGAAACGCAATCACATCCCTGATATTGCTCATGCCGGTTACAAACTGCACCATTCTTTCAAAACCCAGGCCAAAGCCAGCATGTGGTACGGTGCCAAATTTTCTTGTATCAAGGTACCACCACAGTTCTTCAGCAGGAATGTTCATCTCCTTCATTCTTGTTTCTAATTTTTCCAATCTTTCTTCCCGTTGCGAGCCACCAACTATTTCACCAATGCCCGGCGCAAGAATATCCATTGCCGCTACTGTTTTATTATCATCATTCTGCCGCATGTAAAATGCTTTTATTTCTTTGGGATAGTTGTAAAGGATTACTGGTTTTTTAAAATGTTTTTCCACCAAATATCTTTCGTGTTCACTTTGCAAATCCATGCCCCAGCCGGTAATGGGAAATTGAAATTTCTTTTTCTTGTTGTGATTGCTTTCTTTTAAAATTTCAATTGCTTCGGTATAGGTGAGTCTTTCAAAATTATTAGTAAGAACAAATTCTAATTTTTCCAGCAAGCCCATTTCACTTCGTTTGTCCTGTGGCAATTGTTTTTCTTCATCGGCTAAGCGCAGTGCAAGAAATTCCAAATCCTCCCGGCTATTATCTATTGCATATTTAATAATGTATTTGATAAATTCTTCGGCAAGGTTCATATTGTCTTCCAGATCATGAAATGCCATTTCCGGTTCTATCATCCAGAACTCTGCAAGGTGGCGTGCCGTATTAGAATTTTCTGCACGAAATGTTGGACCGAAAGTATATATCTCACCAAATGCTGTAGCGCCAAGTTCTCCTTCTAATTGTCCGCTTACGGTAAGGTTTGTAGCCCGGCCAAAAAAATCTTCTTTAAAATTTATGGTGCCATCTTCATTTTTGGGCGGATTGTTTAATGGCAATGTGCTTACATGAAACATTTCTCCTGCACCCTCTGCATCACTTGCTGTAATAATTGGTGTGTGCATGTAAACAAATCCTTTTTCATTATAAAATTTATGTACGGCAAAAGCCAGTGCATGACGAATACGAAACACAGAACCAAAAGTGCTGGTGCGAAAACGCAGGTGAGCAATCTCTCTCAGAAATTCCAATGAATGTTTCTTAGGTTGCAAAGGATATTTTTCTGCATCGCTATCACCAAGTATTTCTATAGTTACAGCATTCAGATCCATTTTTTGTCCTTTGCCCAGAGATGGAACTATGGTGCCGGTTACTTTTAATGCTGCAGAAGTTGTTATTCTTTTAAGAAGATCGTCAGTAACACTGCCCAATGCAACTACTATTTGTAAATTATTATTTGTACTGCCGTCATTCAGTGCAATAAACTGGTTGTTGCGAAAGGTGCGAACCCAACCCATTACTGTTACTTGCTGCCCTTCTGGCTCCTGTGCTAATAATTCTTTTATTTTTATCCGCTTGTTGAACATAAAACGATTTGTTGCTTTAACTCAAAGTCATTTCTTAAGCGGGCAAAGGTAAGATTCATCATGGAACAAAAGTTGAACGGAGTGTCGCATCAAATGCTTAAACAGGGCTCTCAACCCCGCCGCCCAACAAAAATTTGCATATTCCCCTTTTTGCTCCTAATATTGTATTGGAAAACCCGATAAGTACGTCCTCGTTTTCAGCTCATCATTTCGGATTCCATTCAAATAAATTTCAAATCAAATTTTTTTCCGGATAGTATCTCCGGCACAATCATTCAGAATCAGTGAATCAGAATTTGTGATTAACCTCAAGTTTTTTGTATGTATGACATTCTCCAATTGAACGAAATGCTCGTTCCCGAACTGCTGGACATTGCCGAGCAGTTAAAAATTTCTCATTCTAAAAAGCTGGGCAAGCAGGATTTGGTGTATAAAATTCTCGACAGCCAGGCCGTAAAAGCAAGTGAAAAAAAGAGTAGCGAGCCGGAGGATAAAACCAAACGTAAACGCATCATTAAAACATCCACCGGCATAATTACCGAAGAAGCCATCGTGGAAGAAACCAATACCGAAAATAAAATGGCAAAAGCTGTACGCCCCGCTGCCGGCAAACCCGGCATTCAAAAACCAATTATAAAACGTGCAAGAAAAAAAGAAGATGAAGAAATTGCCGATCAACCTTCCGCTGATCAATCTTCCACTGAGGAAGTTGAAATAGCAATTGCTCCTGAAGCAGAAGTGGCAGGCAATATTTCAGATGAAGCAGCACCCGCATTACCCGATCAGTCGGCTCAGCAAAAATTTTATCCTACAAGAAGAGACCAGGTTTTTAATATTGAATTTGACGGAGTCATTTTATCCGAAGGTGTTTTGGAAATGATGCCGGATGGCTATGGTTTTCTTCGTTCATCTGACTATAATTATTTGTCATCACCAGATGATGTGTATGTTTCACCTTCTCAAATAAAATTGTTTGGATTAAAAACAGGTGATACGGTTTATGGCGCTGTGCGTCCGCCAAAAGAAGGTGAAAAATATTTTGCACTGCTGAAAGTGGATACAATAAATAATAAAAAGCCGGAAGATGTTCGTGACCGTGTACCGTTTGATTACCTCACTCCCCTGTTTCCATTTGAAAAACTTAACCTGTTTGATGCAGCAGATAATTTATCAACAAGAATAATGGATCTGTTTACACCGATAGGTAAAGGCCAGCGTGGATTAATAGTGGCGCAGCCAAAAACAGGAAAGACAATGTTGCTGAAAGCTGTTGCCAATGCCATTGCAAAAAATCATCCAGAATGTTACCTGATGGTAGTGCTGGTTGATGAAAGACCAGAAGAGGTAACAGATATGGAGCGAAGTGTAAAAGCAGAAGTAATTGCTTCTACATTTGATGAGCCTGCAGAAAAACATGTAAAGGTTTCTACTATGGCATTACAAAAAGCAAAACGACTTGTAGAATGCGGACATGATGTTGTTATCCTTCTTGATTCTATCACCCGCCTGGCCCGTGCACACAATACTGTTGCGCCTTCTTCGGGTAAAGTTTTATCTGGTGGCGTGGAAGCAAATGCTATGCAAAAACCAAAACAGTTTTTCGGCGCTGCAAGAAAAATTGAGTACGGCGGTTCTTTAACTATTATTGCAACAGCACTAGTTGATACCGGAAGTAAAATGGACGAAGTAATCTTTGAAGAATTCAAAGGAACGGGTAATATGGAATTGCAATTAGACAGAAGATTATCCAACAGAAGAATTTATCCGGCAATTGATCTTGTTGGTTCTTCCACCCGTCGTGATGATTTGTTGCTTGACAAAGAAGTGCTGCAACGGATGAATCTGTTGCGTGTTTTCCTGAATGATATGAACCCGGAAGAAGCGATGCGTGAATTGCAGAACAGAATGAAGGGAACCAAAAACAATGAAGAGTTTTTAGCGAGTATGAACAGATAAAACCACAGCTCCGCCCAGGGCGGAGAGAAAAAATATTAAGCCACTGGATAACGGTGGCTTTTTTAATTTTTATTTTTGATTAAAGAATGGCGATTGAAAAAATAAATATTGAACAGTTTCTTGAACTTGCAAAACATCATCCCGTTATTGATGTGCGCAGCCCCGGTGAATATAAACATGCACATATACCCGGCGCATACAGTTTACCCTTATTTACTGATGAAGAAAGAGCAACGGTGGGAACTGCTTACAAACAAGAGAGCAGGGAGAAAGCAATAAAAATTGGTTTGGATTTTTTTGGGCCGAAGATGAAAACGATGGTGGAGGAAGTTGAGTCATTAGTTCAGAGTCGGCAGCCGGGAGTTTTAGACTCTGAACTCCGAACTCCGAACTCATTACTTCTTTATTGCTGGCGCGGCGGCATGCGCAGCTCCGCAGTTGCATGGTTACTTGATATGTATGGTTTCAAAGTTTATACACTTGCCGGAGGATATAAAAAATTCAGAAATCATGTTCTCTGTGTTTTTAAAGAACCATTTCAAATAAAAATTCTTGGCGGGTTTACCGGTGCCGGCAAAACAGAGGCATTAAAAGAATTAGAAAAATATGGTGAGAAAATTATTGACCTGGAAGAAATTGCCTGTCATAAAGGATCTGCATTTGGAAATATTGGTTTGCCTGTACAGCCGACGCAGGAGATGTTTGAGAATTTATTGGCTACAGAGTTGCACAAAAAAACAAAAGTCAATAAGTCATCCGGTCATTCAGTCATTGACTCAATGACCAATGACTTAATGACTCCAGGAGATACTTTGTGGCTCGAAGATGAATCACAGCGCATTGGCCTTGTAAATATTCCAAAAGACTTGTGGAATAATATGCGGCAATCGCCTGTTTATTTTTTGGATATTCCTTTTGAAGAAAGATTGAAACAGCTTGTACAGGAATACGGTAGTCTTGACAAACAGAAAATGATTGATGCCATTGAAAGAATTAAAGAAAGGCTGGGTGGGCTTGAAGCAAAAAATGCTGTTAACTTTCTGCATGAAAATAATACCATCGAAAGCTTCCGTATTCTTTTGAAATACTACGATAAATGGTACCTGAAAGGCTTGCACAATCGGGAGGGATTAAATTCGTTATTACATACGATAAGTTGTGAATCTGTAAACCCGTTGAATGCAAAAAAATTGATCCAACAGCCTGTGTATCATGAAAAATCTTAAATTGTTATTTCTCGTTTTTATTTTCCCATTACTTAGTTATTCTCAATCTTTATCCGGTATCTGGACGGGTGTCTTATCCAACGATAGCCTCACCATAAGAAAAGACCAGTCGTTTGAAATGGCATTGACGGAATACCGCGGCAAGGTAATGGGCTATGCCTATTCCACTTTTATTGTAAACGACACACTTTATTATATTGTAAAAAGAGTAAAGGGAGAAATAAATGGTGATATCTGCGAAGTGGAAGATGATGATGTGGTAACTCATAATTTTCCCAAAAGACCAGAAAAGGGAGTCAATGTTATTTACACATTTCGCCGTAGTGGAAATGATAGTACCTGGACACTTGATGGCAATTGGAAAACTAATGCCACAAAAAAATATTATTCAATATCCGGTGACGTAAAAGCAAAAGAAGAAAAAGATCTTACTAAATCAAAACTTTACGATCATCTTGGTGATTTGAAATTGCAGAATACCCTGGCATTTAATAAACCAAAGGAATCAGAAAAGAAACCTACGAAAGGAAAAGTTGATAAAAATGATTTTGTAAAAACAGAGTCGAAACCGGTTGATAATAAGCCAATCGCCGATATCGCTAAGACAGAAATAAAAAAGCCTGATGCTGTAGTTTCTACTCGACCAAAACAGGAAGCAAAAACTGATTTTGTAAAAACAGAATCAAAGCCCACTGACAACAAACCAACTGCTGATATTGCAAAGACTGAAATAAAAAAGCCTGATGCTGCAGTTTCAACTCCGCTAAAACAGGAAGTAAAAACTGATTTTGCAAAAACAGAATTAAAACCCGTTGATAATAAACCATCCGCTGATATTACAAAGACGGAAATAAAAAAGCCTGATGCTGTAGTTTCTTCTCGGCAAGAACAGGAAGTAAAAACTGATATTGCAAAAACAGAATCAAAACCCGTTGATAATAAACCATCCGCTGATATTGCAAAAACTGAAATAAAAAAGCCTGATGCTACAGTTTCAACTCCGCTAAAACAGGAAGTAAAAACTGATTTTGTAAAAACAGAATCAAAGCCCACTGACAACAAACCAACTGCTGATATTGCAAAGACTGAAATAAAAAAGCCTGATGTTGTAATTTCTACTCCACCAAAACAGGAAGTAAAAACTGATTTTGTAAAAACAGAATCAAAACCCATTGATAATAAACCAACCGCTGATATTACAAAGACGGAAATCAAAAAGCTTGATGCTGTAGTTTCTTCTCAGCAAGAACAGGAAGTAAAAACTGATATTGCAAAAACAGAATCAAAACCCGTTGATAATAAACCAACCGCTGATATTGCAAAAATAGAATCAAAACCCACTGACAACAAACCAACCGCTGATATTGCAAAGGTTGAAATTAAAAAGCCTGATGTTGTTTCTGTAAATCAACAGAAGCAGGAAGTAAAAGCTGATATTGTAAAAACAGTACCGAAGCCGGTTGACAATAAACCAATCGCTGATATTGCAAAGGTTGAAATTAAAAAGTCTGATGTTGTTTCTGCAAATCAACAGAAGCAGGAAATAAAAACTGCTGTGGTTAAAACAGAGCCGAAGGCAGATGAAAAAAAATCTTCGCCTGAATATGTTTTTACTGATTTAATAAGAACTGATAAAAAATTAAAGCCGGCAACCGCCATGATTGAAGGAAGGGAATCCTTACCATCAGAAACTATTTTTTTTAAATCTGACAGTTTAGTACTTGCACTCTATGATAATGGTGAAGTGGATGGCGATACGGTGAGTGTAATTCTCAATGGAGAAATAATAATTGAAAAACAGAGGCTGACATCCGCAGCATTTAAAAAAACAATTTACTTTTCTCCCGATGAAACAGATTCTGTATTGCTGGTATTGTATGCCGAAAACCTTGGCATCTATCCGCCAAACACCGGATTGCTGATAGTAAAAGATGGAGAAGAAAGTTATTACGTTCGTTTCAAAGCCGATTATGATCGTAATGCCGCTATTCTTCTCCGCAAAAAATTAAAATAAAAAATTACAGGAGTAAAAACGAGATTTGCGGAACTATGATTATAGAACCCGCAATCACGGAAACAATCAAACTCACCCAATACTCACATAGCGCAGGCTGTGGTTGCAAAATTGCTCCCAGGGTGCTGGATGAAATTCTTAAAAGCAATTTTGTTTTACCAGACAACAAAAAACTTCTTGTTGGCAACAGCAGTAAAGATGATGCTGCGGTTTATGATTTAGAAAATGGAACAGCTTTAATCACCACTACCGATTTTTTTATGCCCATCGTTGATGAGGCTTTTGATTTCGGCAGAATTGCTGCTGCTAATTCCATCAGCGATGTGTATGCCATGGGCGGAAAACCGCTTATTGCTATTGCTGTTCTTGGCTGGCCGGTAGAAAAACTTTCGGCGGTGCTTGCACAAAAAGTAATTGATGGTGGAAGATCAATTTGTAAAGAAGCTGGCATACCTCTCGCAGGTGGACACAGTATTGATTCACCGGAACCGTTTTTTGGTTTGGCAGTTACCGGTATCATTTCAATAGAAAACTTAAAAAAGAATAATACCGCCCAGGAAGGTGATTTTTTATTTTTAACCAAACCACTTGGCGTTGGCATTTTAGCTACTGCACGAAAAAGAGGATTGCTGAAAGAGGAACATCTTGCAGCAATGATTAATCAAATGGGTACCCTGAATAAAATTGGTGAAGAGCTTGGAAAAATAAAAGGTGTAACTGCCATGACAGATGTTACAGGATTTGGAATGCTTGGTCATTTAATAGAAATGGCAGAAGGGAGTGGATTAACTGCAGAATTATTTTATTCCAAACTTCCCGTTGCCGGTGGAGTAAAAGAATATATCAGCCAGCGGATTTTTCCTGATGCTACTACAAGAAACTGGAATGCTTACAGCAATAAAGTACGGTTTGAGAAGGGCGTAAATGTAATGGAAGCATTTACTTTGTTACCCGATCCGCAAACCAATGGCGGTTTACTTTTTTCAGTAAAAGAAAATGAAGTTGAAAATGTAAAATCTTTTTTGAAAGAATCCGGTTTTGAAAGTTTTGCAGAACCTGTTGGCAGAATGATTTTGCAAGGCGAAAAAATAATTGAAGTAAAAATATAATTATGTCTATCAATAATAAACAGGATCTGGCGGCCGGGCTTGAAGAAAAAATAAATGCATTCAACGGTTATGTGGCGGCAATGAATAAAGAACAATTTGAAACCACGCCGGGTGGCAAATGGAGTGCAGGTCAAAACTTAGATCATCTTATCCGTTCCATTAAACCATTGCAATTGGCATATACTATTCCAAAGTTTTTTTTGAAAATTATGTTTGGTAAGGCCAACCGGATTTCCAAAACTTATGATGAATTAGTACTGAAGTACAAATCAAAACTTGCTGCGGGTGGCCGTGCCAGCGGGCCATTTATTCCACCTGCCATTTCATTTGAGCAAAAAGATGGGCTGATAAAAAAATATGAATCGCATAAACAGAAACTTATCAGCAAAATTGAAAAACAAAGTGAAGAAGATTTGGATAAATACATTTTGCCGCATCCGCTGCTTGGAAAAATTACGTTGAGAGAAATGTTATTCTTTACAATTCATCATAACGAACACCACCTGCAACTTCTCAAAGAAAGAACCTACTCGTTTGCTCAATAAAATATTCTGGTTTTTTAATGCCCCGCAGATTTGAATAAAAGATTTGTTGAAAAAAAATATGTTTTGAAGATTCTAAATTAGCCTGAGATAATTTACATCTGACTTATTGCCTGTCATAATTTTTGATGCCATCCCCGAAAAAAAATTCTTGCCTTTGGTGTTTAGACTTTTTGAATGAAAACATGTATGAACACTGGCATCGTTAATGTTTCCACTTTCATTAATAGAAACAATGGCAAGGTTTAGTCCGTCTTTTAAATAAGCTATGATTTTTGTGCTGTGATGTTATTTGTAATTATTATACGTAGTATTACGAAAAGTGATTTGGTGTTCATACTCATACTGTTATTTTAATTTACTAATGTTGGCAAGGATTTTGCCAAACTATATTAATATTGGAATTATATATTTTAAAATAATTAAACCCTATAATTCTCATTTTGTCCTAACCCGACCCTAACACTATTGATTCCATTGAAATTCTTTTTTACTCTTATACCTATTATTTTTCTTATACCTATTATTTTGTTTAGTGTGTTATAAAACAAATTAACAGGTAATAAATCTGGGATCAGTAAAAATTTATACTTGAATATCCGAATGAAGATTGTATGGCATTAATATTTTTTAAATCACTTAAACATTTAATCTATGAAGACGAAAATCAAAAAAACGATGACTCTTGTTGTTGCAACTTGTGTATCAGCAATGATGTTTGCACAGGTAAATCTTGGTGTACAATCTACTACCAAAGCTGCAACATCAGTTACAGCAAATACAACTGCTGTAACTAAAACAACTGCCGCTACAACAAATACGGCAAAAACAACCACTAATGCCGCTGTTAGTAAAACAAGTAATGTAAAAGCAAAAACAACAACAGCAGCAAAGGCAAAAACTAACCAGGCTGCTACTACGGCTACTGAAGTAAAAAATGATGCAAAGGGTGCTGCTGATATCAAGGCTGCTGCTTCTGTAAATGCAGAAAGCAATACAAATGCCGGTTCGTCCCAGTCTGTAAATAATACTTCAGCGGAGACAAATGCCAGTAGCAATACATCTGCAAATGCTGATGCTGGTATTAATGTAAACGGAAAGAAAGCAATTGATGCCGCTGAAACAAAAACTGAGAAAACAGTAATTACAGCTGAAAAAAAGGCAGATGCTTCTGTAGAAAAAACAAAAGAAGTAAAAGCCAGCACACAGGCTGAAGCATCATCAAAAGTAAAATCAACAAAACAAACTACTGCTTCTGCAAAACCTGAAGCAAAAGCAACGGTTGAATCAAAAACTGAAGTGAAAACAGCAGTAAAAAATCAATAACCATTTGGGGTTAATAAATATTCTTTTGAAATGTGCGGGGGTGTTTGTGAATCATGAACGCCTCCGTTTTTTTTACTCTATTATTTTTGAAATGAAAACTATACTAAAATTTTTATACATATTTATTACTATGCTTTTTTTCCGGTTCACGTTATCTGCACAGCAGGCTGATACAACCGCTTCCGGAAACACACATTTTAAGCTTGGAATATTTTATAATAGCAATCTTCATTATTATGGTCGTACTGATAGCCTTCGGAGCAGCGGCGTCTTTCCGCTGGCAGAGTTATGGTTTAATAAAAACCTGTATATAAGCGGCGCACCGATCTTTGTAAATAACAATGTAGATAATTTTCAGTACGCCGGTTCTGTTGTTACATTGGGTTACCAGGCAAAAAGTAAAAATGAAAATTTTTTAACCAATCTGTATATAACAAAGCCTTTGTACAAAGACAACAGCAAGTTGGTTCAATCGGCGCTTAAAGCCCAGGGCGGTGCCGGTTTTAGCTGGTTAAACAAAGCAATTAATATTAACGCCGGTGGCGACATAAAGATTAGCGACAAGGTAGATTATGGTATCTCTGCCGGTCTTGATCATCTTTTCAGAATTGATTTGCCAGAAGAATTTATCATTGCAATTGACCCATCGTTTACAATGTCAGCAGGAACGCAACAGTTTACTAAAACCTATTATAAGAAAAGTAATTTTTTATTATTCCCTGGAATTGATCAGCAGGTAACAAATGATGTAAGCAAATTAAATATCCTGGCTTATGAATTTTCTATGCCCGTAGTGATTGCAAAAAATAAATTGCAAATAATTCTGAATCCTGCATATGTTATTCCGCAAAACCTGATAACTGTTGAAAACAGACCCGATCTTTCAGAAAGGGGTCAGGATATGTTTTACATAACTGCGGGTTTAAAAATTACATTTTAAAAAAAATTATTAGAGAACCATCGAAAACCCACTCATTATGAAAACTAAAATATTAATCCTTTTCTCCTGTATTATCTGTGTGCTAGGATGTCGAAAAACATTTAACCCCTATGCTGACAACCCAGGTGATCCTGATTATTTTTATAACCGCCCCGTAGGCGCTTCTGCAAATGAATTGCTAAGTGATACCAAATACAAGTCACTTAAAATTGAGATACAATATATGACCGGTTTCGAACCTTCTGCCACATCGGTTACACATTTACAAAATATTTTATCCGGCTTGTTAAATAAACCTTCCGGCATCAGTATTGTAACAAAAGAAATTCCTGTAGCATCGTCTGCTGTATTATCCATTGACCAGATATATGAAATTGAACGTGCCAACCGAAGCGTGTTTACAACCGGCGATCAATTAGGCGTATATCTTTTAATTACTAATGGAAGTTTTACTGATAACGGAGTACTGGGAGCCGCATACCGAAACTCTTCAATGGTTTTATTTGGAAAAAAAATAAAAGACAACTCAGGAGGTTTAGGCCAGCCCAGCCGTACAAAACTGGAGTCAACTGTTATAGAACATGAGTTTGGACACGTACTTGGTCTTGTTGGTATCGGTTCGCCAATGCAATCAAATCATAATGATGCTGCTCATAATAATCATTGTAATAATTCTGAATGCCTGATGTATTACTCTGCCGACACTAATGAAATTCTTGGCTTTCTTATTACAGGAAACATTCCATCATTTGATGCGAACTGCCTGGGAGATTTGCATGCTAATGGTGGTAAATAGATAATATCAATGGAAGTTATTTTTTCTTTCTAAAAATATTTCTGCCATCATACATCTTACACTTCCGCCTTCTGCCTGCTCAATAGTTGGAACAGCAATAGGTAATAATTTGCTGTAGGAAGAAAGTTGTTCTTTCTGATTTTCCGACAACGAATCGAAAGCCGTTTGGCTCATCACTAAAAAATTTTCTTCTTTATTATTTTTTACCTGCATCATATTGCCGGCAAACTGATGCATCTGTTCACGGGTAATTCGTATCACATCATGCGAAGTGCTTTCCAGCAATTGCTTTACGGCAATCAATTCCCATTCTTCTTCTATGGCTTCTTCACATAGAATAGCAAAGTTTTCCCCCAATGTCATTATTACATTAGTATGATAAACGGGATAATTGTTATTATCAGTTGCCATAAAAACAATTGCACGGTATTCATTTCTGTTTGCAAATTTTTCCAGTACACTTATATCCGTTCTTGAAGAGTAGCAGGAATAAATTACTTTGTTGTCATGATCAAAAACCATACTGCCGGTTCCTTCCAGAAATTTTCCTTCCACTTCATATTCACTCCAGTCCTGTACAACTTTCACAATAAATTTTTCATTTAACAATTTTAAAATATCATCCCGCTTCTCCGCCCTACGGTTATGAGCAAACATTGGATAAACAAACACGGTTCCATTTGGCGAAGAGCTTATCCAATTGTTAGGAAAAATTGCTGATGGTTTTGGAGGTTCTGATGTGTCTTCAATAACAATTACATCAATGTCATTGTTTCTTAACGAAAGAACCATCTGATCAAATTCAATTAAAGCCTTTGCCTGATGTTCTTCCTGGTTTGTATTTGATGAAGATTGAAAATAATTATTAGCGGCAGTTTCTTCATTGTACCCGAAAGCAGCAGGGCGAATCATGAGTATAGTGGAAGCAAGAGGCATGGGCTAAGATAATCATAACGTGTTGCAAACAAAGGCATGAATTAATTTAAAAGCCATCCATGCCGTTGTTTATAACCGTGGCATGGGTTATAAAGCATCAATCCGTTTTGCAAGCTCCCGGTCTTTTTCAGTTACAATATTTCCTGCACTATGTGTGTTCAACCAGATCTCTACCGTATTCCACACATTGGTCCAGCGGGGATGGTGATCTATTTTCTCTGCTTCAATAGCAACCCTTGTCATAAAGGCAAATGCTTCGCTGAAATTTTTGAATTGAAATTTTCTGTACAGTGTATTTTCTTTTTCTTCCCACATGGTATTTGTAATTTGTTATTTATAATTTTAGAAAACGAGGTGCTCTTTATTTTTTATTTTTTCATTTGTCAGTTCTAATACTAATTGTACTGCATTTATTGTTTTCAGATTTTCGGTTCTTTGTTTCAGCATTTCATTTGATACGGTGTCGCCTTTCATCAGCCACAAAAAATCAAGATGCTTGAATTCAGGCAGCAGATACTCGCCATCAAACTGGTT
>JANOJO010000566.1:0-4725 GCA_031418795.1 Bacteroidota bacterium
GAGATTATACAAGTTTTTTAAAGTGTGAAAAATAATTGCCATCCAAAACTTATTTTATCCTTATCTTTTATCTTTATTTATTCTTTCACCTAAAACCAAAATTATGAACACAAACAAATTTCTTACAGGCGGAGTAGTAGCAGGAGTGCTTTATTTCGGACTCGGTTATGTGGTATGGGGAATTTTGCTTATGGATTTTATGGAAAAAAATGCAGGTACAGCTACAGGTGTGATGAAGGCTGAAGGCGAATTCATCTGGTGGGCTCTTATCGTTGGTAATCTTTTTAGTGGTTTTGCTTTATCTTATGTTTTGAACAAAGCCGGATCATTTAGTGCCGGGGCTGGCGCTGCTACCGGAGCAGTTATTAGTTTATTGATTTCTGCCGGGTTTGATTTCACTATGCTCGGGGTGTCAAACCTCTGGACAACTACCGGCGTTCTTGCTGATATTGGTGCAAATATTGTAGTAGGCGCAGTTGTTGGCGGTATTACAGGTGCAGTTTTAGGAATGGGTAAAAAAGCAGCCTGATAAATTAAGGTCTGATTAAATTTTTTCGAGGTGGTGTTTAAAAAAACATCACCTCTTTCTTTTATAACAACACACCTTTTAATAATAAAAACGCAGTGCCAAAATAAATAAGCAGCCCGGTTACATCCACTAATGTAGCAACAAATGGAGTAGAAGATGCTGCGGGGTCAGCGCCAAGTCTTTTTAATAAAAGCGGAAGCATGGAGCCTATCATTGTTCCCCACAAGACTACTCCAATAATAGCTATGCCAATGGCAAACCCTATCCGGATATAATGTTCTCCAAACAAACCGAAAATCTCATGCCCGCCATAAATAATAGAGAATCCAATAATGCCAAGGGTGGTTCCCATCAGCAAGCCGGTAATAATTTCTCGTTGCACAATACGCCACCAGTCATTCAGTGTTACTTCGCCAAGTGCCATTGCTTGTATAATGAGGGTTGCGGCCTGCGAGCCGCTATTTCCTCCACTTGAAATGATTAAAGGGATAAAAGTGGAAAGTACGATTACTTGTTCCAGGGTTTGCTGAAAACTCGACATAGCTGCTATGGTGAGTGTTCCTCCAATAAATAAGATTAATAACCAGATAATTCTTTTCCTGTAAAGTTTAGCCAGGGGCACATCCAGATAAGGCTGTTCCAATGCTTCAGTACCTCCCATCTTTTGCATGTCTTCACTAAACTCTTCTTCGGCCACCCAAAGTATATCATCAATAGTAACAATGCCGAGTAGTTTATTACTCTGACTTACCACGGGCAAAGCCACCCGGTTTTCCATTTTAAAAAATTCACTGGCCGTTTCCTGGTCATCATATGCATGAAGTGAAGCAACCCTGTTATCCATCAGGTCTGAAACTTTTTTATCCGGCTGACTGAGTATAAAATCACGGATGCGAATATCATCCAGCAGTTCACCTTTTTCATTTATTACATAAATTACATTGATCGTTTCACTGTCTTTGCCAAATTTGCGGATGGTGTTAAAAACTTCTTCAATCGTATTTTCAGGATATACATATACATAATCCGGCGTCATCAATCTTCCAATGCTGTCTTCGGGATAGCCGAGTAAAGACAAGGTTGTTTTTCTTTCTTCAGGTTCCAGCAGTTTTATCAGTTCTCTTACCACATTGCTGGGTAGTTCTTCCAAAAAATCGGTACGGTCGTCCGGCGAAAGATCATTTAATAGTTCAGCCGTTTTATAGGGCGGCAGTTCTTTAATAATTTGTTTTTGTAAAGAAAGGTCAAGAATTTTAAAAACACTGGAAGCCCGGTTGATGCTCATGTGGGTGATGATATACGATTCTTTGCCGGGAAATTCATTTAATAAATCTGCCACATCACTAATATTCTGATGATCCAGAAACTGCCGGGTAGCCGCTTCATTTCCTGTTTCCAGCAGGTATTCAAAATGCTGATTAATATTTCCGGTTAAAATTTCAGACATAAAGTATTCAGGCGGTCAAATTTAAGTTGCTTCACTCAATTTGACTTTGATATTTTTGTTTCACCATGATATTACCATCCTTGTATATAAAAGACAGCAGTGGAAAAGGTCGTGGTGTCTTTACCTCATCAGAAATTGCGGCACAGACTATTGTTGAAATTTCGCCGGTAATTGTCATGAGTATTGAAGATCGGCAACTGCTGGATAAAACAACTTTACACGATTATATTTTTGAGTGGGGCATAGAAAAAAATCATCCGATAGCTACCGGATGCTGCATGGCCCTGGGCTATGTGCCGGTTTATAATCATTCTTATTCATCCAACTGTGAATACGAAATGGATTATGAAGAAAAATTAATGAGCATAAAAGCTGTAAGGACAATTTTAGCCGGCGAAGAATTGTTTATTAATTATAATGGCGACTGGAATGATGAAAAGCCGGTTTGGTTTGATATAAAATAAAAAACCTCCGCCAATTGGCGGAGGCTTGCAAAAAATAGTTGCTGATTAGTATTTTTTAAAGAGTAATAATTGTCCGCGGATTTCGCCACCGCCATTTAAAGTAGTATGAATATTGACATAGTATTGTCCTGCTAATAAAATTTCCTCTGTCAATTTTACGCCATCAATTAAAAGACTTCCTGAATAAGTTCCTGCTGCAGTTAGCGGGAAGCCAACAAAAGTTTGCAAAACACCGGCAACAATCCCTGTGCCTCCGGTGCCATGTATATGGGCAGCAGTTGCATTGCCCGAAAGTCCGCTCCAGGTAACTTTGTAAGTAAGTGTTTTTGTAAACTGGCTGTAGGTGGCCTGTACATTACCAAGCGCTGCAGATGTTACAGCAGGCACTTCCTGTGCACCAGACATGGCGATATAATTATTTTCATACAAATTAAGCGCAAGATTAGCTTCCTGTTTGCAGGAAACAAATGCAACAGTAGAAATAAGAAAAGAATAAGCAGTTAGTTTAAGCCATTTCATAAAAAAGTATTTGATATAAAAATAAGGAGTTTTTTGTATTAAAAACCAACCCGCAATTTTTTTTGTAGGAAAACTGTTTATTTCAACCGGTTTTTTATTTCCTGTAGTTTCAGCAGTGCTTCCACAGGTGTTAGCCTGTTTATATCAATATCAGTAAGCAGTTTTCTTATTTCTTCGAATGTTTCGGTGTGTGCATCAAAAATGGATAGCTGAAATTGCTGTGCGGATAAGGTTTTAATTTTTTTATCAAGACTGCCAGTTGACTCTGAACTCTTATCCTCATGAATACTTTCAAGATGTTTTAATATTTCATTTGCCCTGTTTATTAAAGATGGTGGCATACCCGCCATCTTTGCCACATGAATTCCGAAGCTATGTGTGCTGCCACCTCTTGCCAGTTTGCGAAGAAAAATAATTTTATTGCCAACTTCTTTATTGGTGATATGATAATTTTTTACACGGGATAATTTTTCTTCCAGTTCATTTAGTTCATGATAATGCGTGGCAAAAAGTGTTTTAGGCTGATGCGGCGAATGATGAAGATGCTCGGCAATACTCCAGGCAATGGAAATACCATCATAAGTAGAAGTGCCTCTTCCTATTTCATCCAGTAAAATTAAACTGCGGTCAGTTATATTATTAATGATGCTGGCAGTTTCATTCATCTCCACCATAAAAGTGGATTCGCCGCCACTCAGATTATCTGATGCGCCAACCCGTGTAAAAATTTTATCTGTTAAAGAAATATTTGCTTCCGCTGCGGGTACAAAACTTCCGATATGCGCCATCAGGGTAATTAATGCAGTTTGCCTGAGTAAAGCAGATTTGCCACTCATATTCGGCCCTGTAAGAATTATTATCTGCTGTTCGGTATTATTCAGCAACAGATCATTACTGATATAACTTTCGCCTGCCGGCAAATTTCTTTCTATCACCGGATGCCTTCCTTCTTTAATTATCATTTCGCTTCCTTCATGCAGCAGAGGTTTTTTATACTGATGATGCACGGCATTGTATGCAAAACAACTCAGGCAATCTAATGTTGCTAAAATATGTCCGTTGGTTTGAATGGGCGACAGGTAATCATGCAATTCATTTATCAGGGAATCGTAAAGCTCCAATTCAAGTTGTAAAATTTTTTCTTCGGCGCCGGTAATTTTTTCTTCATACTCTTTTAATTCAGGTGTAATGTATCGTTCTGCATTGGTGAGTGTTTGTTTACGCATCCAGTCTGCAGGCACTTTATTTTTATGGGAATGGGTTACTTCGAGATAATAACCAAATACATTATTGAAACCAATCCTGAGGGAACTGATGCCGGTTTTTTCTGCTTCCAGTTGTTGCAGTTGGGTAAGATAACTTTTACCATTGTAAGAAATTTTTCTTAATTCATCCAGTTCATTGCTTACGCCACTATTCATCATTCCCCCTTTTATGGCAATTGCTGGCGGGTTATCTGTTATTTCTTTAAAAATTTTTTCTGCCATCACAGGACAGGGGTTCAGTGCATCACCCAATCTTTTTAAATAATCGTTTTCAGATGACAGACAATATTGCTTTATTTCAAAAACCTGTTTCAATCCGCGGCCCAGTTGTAAAAGCTCCCGCGGATTAATTTTTTTCATCGGAATTTTTGAAACCAGTCTTTCAATATCGCCGCAAAGTTTTATGGCATAAGAAATTTTATTTCGCAAATCTGTGTGCAGAATAAAAAATTCCACTAACTGCAACCGCTCATTTATTTTATTAATATCTTTTAACGGGAA
>JANOJO010000567.1:0-1581 GCA_031418795.1 Bacteroidota bacterium
CTTTAAGGTTTCTGCCACCGGGCAATGAAGAGTTGAGCACATTGGCTCTTCCATTGGGTACTACTTTGTGAAGCAGGGTTTGATCGCCATGAGGTACCGGTTGTACATACTCAATGAACGGCAGTGAAGCCAATTCCCTGATGCGTTGTGCGGAGATGCGTAAGGACAGTATCCTGTAATTTTTTTGCTCCAGGGAAATAACATCCATATTCCGTTGCAGTAATTCACTTCTTACCGTTTCAAAAGAGAAAGATTTAGGAAAACTGACCCATACATCTATAGTACCTGGAATTTTTACGGCCCATGAAGGAAAGATTCCTTTTGCCAGCTCCGGCTCCATTTTTTGTTCCGGTAACAACTCAAGTACAGCCCTGGCTTTTACCTGCTCTAATACTAAAACGTCTAAATTGCCTGTGATGGTAACTGTGTAAGCATTGCCGGGAATATATTCAAGCAGCTCAATACCAGCTTTTCTTAAAACCTGTTTTTCATTTTCGCCGGGTATGTTTTCAAACTGGATGATGGCAAATGATTTTTCGCCGGTACGTAAAGCTTTCCGGTTTAAAGCATTCAATTTTTCAGCAGCAATATTTTTTTCCGGGATAAAAGAACCGCTCTTAAGGTGAAGAGTATATTGCAGAGCATCTTGAGCACAAATTGAATGTGCCCATAGCAGAAGTATAGCTATCAGAGGAACAGGACTGGGTTTCATAGTTGAATTTCTATTTATAAAAATAGAGTAATTTAATGAGAATAATAACTAATCTGTTCTGTGCAAGAAGTGAAAATAATCTAAACCGGAATATTCATTTTGTTGAAACAATACCGGTGCATCAAATTTAAGAAAGCATGCATTTCATTCATAGAACCAATCTGGCTGGCTATCAGTATAAATAATTTACCGGATTGTTTTAATCTTGCTATGCCGGTTTCTGTCTGGATAAACGAAAGTATCTTTTGAAAAGTTGCCGATTCAAAATACTGAGAGTCATGTTTATTGATAAAATAGCAACGCAGGATATTTTCTTTGAGTGATATTTTTTCAAATCCAAGTTCAATGGCAAGCCTGCGACAGCGCACCGTAACAAATAAATCTTCTACCTGCTGCGGTACGGTTCCAAAACGGTCATGGAATTCTTCCCGCATGAGTACAAGTTCTTCTTCTGTTTCACAATTATCCAATCTTGTATATAAAGACAACCGCTCGGTGATATTCGCCACATAATTATCCGGTATCAATATCTCCAGATCGGTATCAATGGTACAATCCTGTACAAAATCATCCTGCTTTGAAATTTCATCTTTGAATAATTCCCTGAATTCGGTTCTTTTCAATTCCCGGATCGCTTCATCCAGTATTTTCTGGTACATTTCAAAACCAATATCTGCCATAAAGCCACTCTGCTCGCCTCCCAGCATGTTGCCGGCGCCGCGTATATCAAGGTCTCTCATGGCAATCTGGAAACCGCTGCCCAGGTCGCTGTGCTGCTCCAGTGTCTGTAATCGTTTTCTGGAATCATCAGGTAAGGTGCTCATAGACGGGGCCAGCAGATAACAGAATGCTTTCTTGTTGCTTCGGCC